>DATFRK010000524.1:0-3968 GCA_035263325.1 Pyrinomonadaceae bacterium
TGGTGTAGTAATCGCGGTCTGGCAAACCAAGGCCACCCTGGAAGACTTCGAAAGTTACTTCGGCGCTGTTTTTGAAATCCTGGGTTGAATCAGAGGCAAAAAGAGCGTTGATATTCAGGGAGTGCAGGCGGGCTATTTCAGCCTGGAGCTTCTCTTGATCATCGATACCGGCGATTAAAGCAAACTCCGGATCGAGCGGCTTGATCCCATCCGCCTCAATCTTTGGTTCGTCCATACAGGTCGCGTAATAGTCGCCCACCTTCTGTTCGCTACTTCCCTTTGGCGCACTGGTGTTCTTCGCCGCAGCTTCGAGGATCTCGTGCAGGACATCTTTGTTCCGTTCATCGAGAAGATTCGCTACTCCCCAACTTGAGTAGGCCGCGGGAATTGGATTGGCGGCCAGCCAACCACCGTTAGCGTATTGATAGAAGTCGGTGCAGGCGGCTGTGTTTGGGTCGAGGTTCGCCTTGTCGAAGCCATGACCGGTCTGTCCTAACACAGTGGCGACACCGAGAGCGACAAGCAGAAGGATTACGACGAGACTCTTACGCGAATTGTTCATTCTTTACTCCGTTATTTAAGTGGATTATTCAGGGAAACGCGGTAAGTGAATTGTAAACCTAAGTCTTACGAATTCACTAATGATCCACAGATTACACAGATTACGCAGATTTGGATTTGGCAGCTTGCTTGAGTCAGTTCGCTTCTCGGCTGCTATTTGAGTTTGTCTCCCGCAGTAACTTTCCCTCCCGCAGTAACGTTGTCCCCTGCAGTAACTTTGTCCCCTGCAGTAACTTTGTCCCCAGAGTAGCCTTGTTCCCCAGTAACTTTCCCCGACGTAACGAACTGATTCAACTAAACTGATTACGACCCTAATCTGCGTAATCTGCGTAATCTGTGGATAAGTATTCCCAATCTATGCTAAAAGAGGCTCGCAGCTCTTCTTTCCCATCCTGGAGGACAAATCCCCATGCTAAATCGCAAAGCTTTGGCGGAGCCCTGCCGTCGCAATATCGTCCTGCTTATCACCCTGGCAGGACTCGCGATAGGGGCCTTTCTCATACTCGCTAACCCAACCCAAGTGGAAGCGCAAAATGGACACGTCGCGGGCCAAACTCGCCTGTTGCGCACTCCCACCGTAAGTGCCACACAGATCGGATTCGCTTACGCCAATAACATTTGGGTGGTGCCACGCGCAGGTGGAGCTGCAAGGCGGCTCACCAGTTTTCAGGGCCAGACTGTGAATCCACATTTCTCGCCCGACGGTAGCCTGATCGCATTTAGTGGTGAGTATGCGGGAAACTTCGACGTCTATGTCGTGCCGTCGGATGGCGGAGAACCTCGCCGGCTCACCTGGCATCCGGGCGCTGATATGGTCGAAGGCTGGACGCCCGATGGAAAGTCGATTCTCTTCTCCTCAACGCGAGCGACCTGGGCGCCGAGTGGGGCACCGCGTTTCTGGACCGTACCGGCCGCGGGTGGGGTGGAAGAACCGCTGCCGCTGCCCCGCGCCTACCAGGGCAAAATCTCCGCCGATGGTACGCGCATCGCCTACCGGATGAACAATTCGTGGGACGAAGAACGGCGCAACTACCGCGGCGGGCAGAATCGTCCGATCTGGATCGTCGACCTAAAAACCTACGACTTAGTCTCTCCGCCCTGGACCGATTCCAAAGACGTCAATCCGGTTTGGGACGACAACACAGTCTTCTTCATTTCCGATCGCGATGGCGTCGCCAATGTCTGGTCCTATAACACTGGCAACAAGAAGTTGACCCAGGTAACGAAGTTTACCGATTTTGATGTGAAGTCAATGGACTCGGGCGCCGGCACGATTGTCTTTGAGCAAGCCGGGTATGTACACGAATTAGACCCTCGGAATGGCCGGGATCATATCGTCAACATCACCGCCTCCGGTGACTTCCCGTGGATGATGCCAAACTGGGAAGATGTCACCAATCGACTGTCCAACATGTCGTTGTCACCAACCGGCAAACGGGTGGTGGTCGAAGCGCGTGGTGAAATCTTCACTATCCCTGCAGACAAAGGCGACACTCGAAATCTAACGAACTCGAGTGGATCAGCAGAGCGTGATCCTGCCTGGTCACCGGATGGGAAATCAGTCTCCTACTTCAGCGACAAATCGGGCGAGTACAAGTTGGTTATTGAAGCGCAGGATGGCTTGACGCCACCCCGCGAGATTACCTTGCCGAACCCCACTCACTACTACACTCCTTCCTGGTCGCCTGATTCGAAGAAAATTGTTTACACGGACACAAACCTGCATGTTTGGGTGGTCGACGCGGCCACCGGCCAAACCAAGACCGTTGGTAACGATCCATGGATGGTGCCAACCCGCACTCTCAATCCCTCCTGGAGTCCCGACTCCAAGTGGGTCGCGTACTCAAGTCGTTTGCGCTCCCTCTATCACGCTATCTTTGTCAGCAATGTAGAAACAGGCGAGACCAAACAGGTCACCGACGGTTTGGCGGATGCAGTCTTTCCCGTGTGGGACGCTAATGGAAAGTATCTCTGGTTCCTGGCCTCAACGGATTTTGGCTTGCGTTCCCAGTGGCTCGATATGACGTCTTACGATCACGATGAGAACTTCGGTCTCTATCTCGCTGTGCTGAAGAAGACTGAGGCCAGCCCCCTGCTACCGGAAAGCGATGAAGATCGCGGTGTCGGCACTGGTACTCCGGGCACTCCCGGTGGTGGTCGCGGCTTTCGTCAAGGCGGGGCCGCGCCAACAGGAGATACGCCGGCCGATAATCCGCAAGCTGATCAGCCGCCGCAGACCCCTCGTGGTCCAAGGCCGCCGGTCTCGGTGCAAATCGATTTTGATGGACTGTCGCAACGCATAATCTCAGTGCCGGGAGTTCCGGACCGTCAGTATTCAGCCTTGCGTCCCGGAGTGGATGGTACTGTCTATTACCTGGAGGCCAGTCGCAACCAGGGCGGTGGTGGAGGTGGTGGCGGCTTTGCCGGCGCCAGCAACACTCTATGGCGTTACCGTTTGAGTGATCGACGAGCCGCTTCGTTTGTCACCGGCGTCACGAGTTATGAAGTCAGTGCCGATGGACACAAACTCCTTTATCGCGCTGCCGGTGGTGGTGGTGGCTTTGCTGGTCCAGGCGCTGGCGGTGGCACACCACCGCCACCGCAATTGTTCCTCGTCGATGCTGACCGCGCTGTACCACAACCCGGCACCGGCCGCTTGAACGTCAACCTCCGGATGTATCTCGATCCCAAAGAGGAGTTCAAACAGATCTTCAATGAAGGTTGGCGCAACCAACGCGATTACCTGTATGTGCCAAACATGCATGGCGCCAATTGGCCCAAGATGAAGGAAATGTACGGTCAGTTGCTGCCGTTCGTAATGCATCGCGCGGATCTTAACTACCTGCTGGACATGATGGGCGCAGAGATTGCCATCGGCCACTCTTATGTACGCGGCGGCGACATGCCGTCAGTGCCTCAGGTTGTTGGCGGCTTACTGGGCGCCGACTTTGCAATCGAGAATGGTCGCTACAAAGTAACTCGCATTTACGACAACGAGAGTTGGAATCCTGATCTGCGCTCACCACTTTCAGCTCCCGGGGCACAAGTCAACGTTGGCGACTACATCCTGGCGATCAATGGCGTCGAGCTGAATGCGCCAGACAATATCTATCGACTCCTTGATGGTACGGCGAATCGCCAGACTGCTTTGACCGTGAACAGCACCCCAACGATGCAGGGCGCTCGCACCGTGACCGTGGTGCCGGTAGCTTCGGAACAAGCTTTGCGAACGCGTGCCTGGGTGGAATCGAACCGTCGCCAGGTGGAAAAACTTTCCGATGGCCAGCTTGCTTACGTCTATCTACCCAACACCGGTCAGCCCGGGTATTCCAGCTTCAATCGCTACTACTTCTCGCAACAGGACAAGAAGGGTGTGGTGGTTGACGAACGTTTCAACGGTGGCGGTT
>DATFRK010000525.1:0-6893 GCA_035263325.1 Pyrinomonadaceae bacterium
CGATGAGCGCGACGGATTGCAGAGCGGGTACTGGCAATAGGCGCGAGCGAACCGCACTCCCTGGGAAGCGAGCTTGTCGAGATTGGGTGTCTTAACGATGTTGTTGCCGTAACTGCCGAGCGTCGGACGCAGATCGTCGGAGATCAGGAAGAGTACGTTGTACTTTGGCTTCTGCGCCGCAATCGCGGGCAAGCGTCGATCGTAGTAAGGCAGCCACGCAACGAGAGCGAGGACAAGGATGAAAGTGATGAGTCTTATTCGCTTCATGATCTTAAATGAATCCACAGATTGCACAGATTACGCAGAGCAGCTAGAGCGGTTAGCTTGAGTCTCTTCGTTCCTCTTTTCCTACTGCTAGCGAAAAAGCTCAACTCACATTGTCTAGAATAGTTCGGTGTAATCTGTGTAATCTGTGGATAGTCCTTCAACGGATCGAGATCAGCTTAATGGGGCCAAGCATTCCTGAGGGGAGGGGGCGGATCTTGTCCATGTCCTGCGCCTGAAATCTTTCACCGTAGCGAAGATTCAAGAGTCGATAATCAGGCAGACTGTGTCCGGCCATATAGTTCAGCGCAGTGTTGGCCACTTCAATGCGGATCTTGTTTTCGCCTGACTTCAGAGACTTCGTCACCTCCAGGGAGTAGGGCGGACACCAGACTGCGCCAACCCGCTGGCCATTAATATAGACAACCGCAGCTTCGCGAACCGGCGGTTCAAGCCATGCTTGCATGCCATTGCGCAAATTCTCCGGTGTAAGCGCTTGCCCCTCGCCGAGTTCCAACCTTAGTTGCGACCCGGAACGTACTTCCTGAAGGAGCCTATCTGAAATAGTGAAAGTCTTTTCGTAGATCACAACTCCGGAAAAGTAACGAGTCTCTTCGTCTTCAGTCCAGGAGCTTAACTTTTCGAGTGGCCTCGATACGCCTGTCGCTCCAGCTCTAAACTGCCAGCCACTGTTCCAGTCAAAGCCCGGCAACGTACCCATCACCGGAGTCTTCGCACCGTCAGACATCTTCAACTTCGCTTGCCCGGAAAACACAAGCACGCGCGATCCATAGGGTTCTAGATCCAGTGAAACAACCGTGCCCGCGACTGTTTGTTGTTCAACTGCCGCTTGCTTGATCGTTCCATCCATCGGGTTCCACCACTCGGGTGCTTTATCAGGAATACGGAAAGTTGCTTTCAAGTGCTGCGCCGTGTTTGACGTATTGGCGACGAAGTAGATGTCCGCGTCGGCCGTCCGGCGATGGATGAAACCTACTTGCGGCGCCTGCGGCGAAAGAGCGACGTCTGGTGTAAGCAAACGGTTCAAGGTGCCGCCGAGTTGATTCTTTTCGTCAGTAACCAGGTGTGCAGTGTTTCCCGATCCCCCAAACAGTGTGCGCGAGAGTTCGAGGATTTTCTCGTGGTCCGATTGCTTTGCTAAGAAGCCGGGTTGTTCGGACGGTGTACGCCGGGTAGCAATCAGCACTCCCCCATTGCGGGCAAACTCGGCCAACCTCAGGTAAGTGTCGCCGGGGATAGTCTCAACCGCCGGCAGGATCACCACCTTGTACTTATTCTTCCCCAGGACCAACGAGCCATTATCAACCCGCCCCACTTGCTTGAATGATTCATCGTCGAAGAAGTCGAGGTTATAACCCGACTCCAGAATTGCGGGCAGGAGATCGGCGCCTACTCGATCGCGCAGTAGTTCAATCAGATGCGGATTGCCCGGGTTCATGTGGGCCAATGCGTCGCCGTTGGGTAGATACACCGCCACATCGTTCGCTGGTTGCCCCTGCCGCATCATGAAACTGACGCGCTGTAAGTACTTCGCGATGTCAGGCATCACGATCCACCAGGGATTCTTGTCATTCAAGACCGCTGCGGCATAAAAACGCCAGCCAGGATATTCAATACCAGGGGCCGTGTAGGGCCAACCGTGCCCGATCAGTTGATTGATGCCCTGCAGGAAATGAATGTCTGCTTCGGCCTTCATATCCAGCGGCGTCGCGCGGAAAGCAGGTGAATGCAGCCAGGTCCAGGTTTCCGAGGAAGCAATCGGGCGCCCGTAAAGGTGACTCGCGGATGAGGCCCAGCGCGCAGCCCGCACTACTTTCCATTGCGCGCCTTCACCTTCCGGAATATCCGCGTACTGGTTGCCGGAAATCGCGGCCGCGGGCACGCCGTAATTCTGAATGCGGAAGAGGGTGTGATTGCGTTTGGACCACTCCTGCACAGGCGCCAGGAATCGCTCATTAAGGAGTTCAGTCAGCGTTACCCCCCAATCACGACGCAGGGCTTGCGTTTGCCGGCCCATATCGTTAACCAGGGCCGGCAGGTGTGGCTTCAAATCGTAGCCCCGACGCTTTTGAAACTCCTCCAGAAAATCAGCGCTCCAGTCCGAGTTGTAAACTTCCAGGCTGTCGCAAAAGATCGCGTAGGGCCGGTTCGGGCCAAGTGCTCCCAGCAAACGATCGCCGACCGTTTTGAGGTAACCATCAGTTGCCGCTCGGTTCATGTGGTCCAACACAAACCCTTCGCCCCCTACTGCCGGACGTTTCACCTGCATTCCAGTCCGGCTGGAGATAAAAAACATGACCTCCTGCTGAGCACCAGTCGGCAGTTCAGTGAGATTCACTATGCCGTCCTTGCTGCTGGTCAACTCGCGCACGCTGTCCGGGGCGATAGACGAGCCTTCTACCCGGGCCAGAAAAACTGCCAGTAGCTTTTCACCTGGGCCAATGGCGGGAACCTTAACAAAGTGGGAGTTGACATCGACCTTGACATGTTCATAACGCAAACGCCCAGCAGCATGATCAATCGAGACCGTTGGGCCACCAAAGGGCCAGCCACTGCCCAGCGTCAGGTCGAAGCGCAGACCAAGTTCTCGAGCCTTGTCGGAAGTGAAGCGCAAGGTGTCGAGAAAAGGGTCAGAGAGAAAGGGGAGAGTCTTAATGCCTTTACTCTCGTCGTCGAGTACCAGGGGATAGACAGGCTGGACTTCAAAGCCGCCGATGCCACCTTCCTTCATCAGACGCATTTCGCGTTCGAGTTCAGGCTTGGTGACAGCGGGACCGAACCACCACCAGCGCATCATGATACGCGCGTCATCGGGAGGATTGAGAAATGAAGACTTGAGATCGTCGACCGGCGCGGCAAACGACTTAGCAACACAGACGGAACACAGAATAACAACCGTCGCGAACCACCTAACCAAACGCTGGCACTTAATTGTCATCTGCCTCCGCACAAGTAGATACCACGGCCTTGCGCCGTGAAGATTCATGTTTGCTGCTAAAAAGGAGAACTTCACTAAGGACCGACGCTCTTGGCGCTGGAGGGAAACCAGCCTCACTTCACGGAATTCGTTCTGCGTGATGAGTTCGTATTTCCTCCGGCGCCAAGAGCGTTGTGGCTTGAGGCGAGCTTTCCTCTAGCTGTTAACGTAAATGGACCACGACACAAGGCCGTGGCCTTTACTTTCAACTAAAAGAAGACCCTGATGCCAAATTGAATGTAACGAGGGTTGTTGTTAGAGAAGAGGGTTCCGAAACCCGAATCGTAAGCTTGTCGCGCACGATAGAGCTTCAGACCTTCAAGTGTTCTGATGTCGAAGGAGTTTGCAGTCCTGGTGGCAAAACCTTCGGGAATGCGAACGGCGAAGAAATCCAGCGGTAAGGCGCCTACCGTACCAGCCGGTGATCCTGGTGGTACTGGCAGCCGATGACTGTCAAGCAGGGCATTGACCTGGGCCAGGTTCGCTGTTTGACCCGGGTTGGCAGCCATCCACGCGTTTATATCGTTCTGGACCAACAACGCCTCATTCGGCAAGACGCCGAAACCAAGCGGCGTATTGCCAGTGTTGTTGTAGCGGAACGTTGGATGATTGAAGGCATTGATCAAGTCAACCCGGAAGTTAATTCTGCGTCTGCCTTCGTCCCCGATAAACGGGAGTCCAAAGCTCTTTTGAATCGACGCGTCAAAGTACTGTTGCATCGGCGCTCGGACATCCAAAGTGCGCGATGAATTGCCCAGTGAGCCTTTCGGAGGACGCATAAACGCGGCCGGGTTTATGTACGGTTCGCAAGCCGCACCCATTGAGCAGTCCTTTGAATACAGGGGATTCTTCAACGGCACACCTTCAACGCGGTTCAGTCGCACCGAGCGGTTGACTCCGCCCAACCTGTTAGTGTCCGTAATGAAGGGTGTAAAGGGTTGGCCTCCCTGGAAACGAATCACTCCCGAAAGTGACCAACCTCCGATTATCCCGTCCACGATCTTTGGCGCGTCTTTGAAGTACGCTCCTTTTGTGCCAAAAGGCAAGTCCCACAAAAAAGTTGACGTGAAGTTGTGCTTGATGTCGAAAATTGAAACTGAGCGATCCGAAGCACGCGTCGCTCCATAGTAGACCTGCCCAAGCGTCGTTCCTGTTGTCAGTACACGTACATCAGGACTCGCATCCGAGGCATCATCAATCGATTTGCCATAGGTATAGTTAGCCGTGAACGTATACCCCTTGGCGAAGCGGCGTTGAACTTGAACATACATTGCATGGCGAATGCTGTTTACGGAAGGATCGAGATACTTGTTCAGGTTACCAAAACCGAGGAACGGCGAAATAATGCTGGCCCGGGTGATCTGGACCGCAGCGCCCACTAGCGAAGTCCGACCCAACGGATCGGCCAGGGTACCTTCCGCCGAAAGATTATTGACCTCCAGTTGATCAACAAAATTCGGGTCACGAGGATTAACGTTCGTGAGTGGCATGTACAGGTGAGTTCCCTTGTTACCTACGTACGCCGCTTCAACGACTGTGTTTTTCAGGATCTCCATCGAAAATGACAGGTTCCAATTCTGAGTGTAGGGAATCTTGCCCGCATCATCACCCGGGAAGACGAAACCTGACATCGCGATGCTGTTCGCGAAATTCAGTCCATCGGGATTGATGTTTAGTTTGCTTATGATATCGCCAGCAACACCGAGCGGGGGATTATGAGAAAGGGAAACGGGTTGCGTTGGATCGGCCGTAAATCCAGCGGTTGAACCGTTAGCGCCGGTTGCAGCTGCTTGAAAGCTGAAAAAGTCAGGATTGGGAGCTCGATTATTTCCGGTGATCGCCTGGTGCGCGATGCCATATCCGCCACGAATAACGAAGCCTCTACTCTCTCCCCACTTCCACAGCTTTGGACTCCAGGCGAAGCCAAACCGCGGCTCAAAATCCAGCTTATCAACCGGCACCAGGTACCTTGAATTTCCTCCCTTGCCGGCAAAGGCAAAGGCCGGTATGACAGCCTTGGTGGGCACAAAACTCGGAATCGGATCGGTGGCCGGTATACCCAGTCCGCCCGTACCGCTAGCCATAGCACGCCGCTGCGCATCAGTCAGCGTAACCGTCTGCGTCTTGTCCAAGCGGAACACGCCTTGTAAGTCGTTCTTCTCGGTCCGAGGAAGTTGCAGTGAATAGCGAAGTCCCAGATTGAGGGTTAGATTTGAACGCACGCGCCAATCGTTTTGCACGAAACCGGCATAAGCGTCCCAGCGATAATCGTAATTTACCAATAGCGGTCGAACCTGCACTTGATTCGGCACACCAATCAACAGGCTCGCCAGACTATTGCCACCCGCAGCCACGTTGTTGGCTCGCGTGCGGTCTGTGTTTAGAGTGCGAAACTCCCATCTTCCTCCGGATGCACCAAAGAACGGCACCACGTTTAAGCGCGCCCGGCTCAGGTCGACACCAAATTTCCACGTCATGTTTCCCCGAGTCCAATAAAGGACATCGTTGATATTGAACCGCTCCTCGACGTTGAAGTTGTTGGTTGAGCCCGACGAACCAATGTCAGCAAAAGCGTTGTAGGACGAAGCACCATCAAGGCTTATCTGGAATAGGGGAATACCACCGCTCGTCACGCTGGGAAGTCCCAATTCGGTGGCGAGGTTGCGGCCGCCATTGATGGAGAACTCAGGCGCAAAGTCTTCGCTGAATACGCCGCGCGTATAGTTCAGTTTCAGACTGTTAACCACCGTCGGCGTAAAGGTGTGATCGTCGCCCAGGAGGATTTGCTTCGCGTCGCTGAAGACACCGGTGCTGCCATTGACATCACTACCGAAATTCCGCACGCCAATTGCCGGAGTGAGCGTATAGCGAAAATTCATGTGGTTGTCTTTTGTCAGTTGGTGATCGAGGCGCAAGGTGTAGCGCGTTTCGTTTTGTGTTACCTGGCGGTTGAGCACGGCGTTTCGCACTGCCCCGTTATCCAGGAAGTAGCCGGTGCCAGTTGGTTGAAATTGGATCAACTTCGCCGCAATCGGATCAATGAAGTTCTGAGGTATTACATTCAAGGAATCAACCACCGGAGTGTTTGCGGCACACTGCGGTTGACCATTGACGAGGACCATTCCCTGTGCGGCGGTTGCTCCGAACTGACAGAACCATCTGCCGCCACTAAGAACGATGGGGACTAACCGGCCATTGTTGATCGTATATTGTTGGTAGACCGCTGACGGGCCAACGGAAGCTACCGCATTCGCGTTTTGTCCCGCGAATTGGGCCACCACACTGGTTGGCAGCCAGCCGCTATTGGTGCGAACCAGGCCCCTAAAATCGCCTGCTCTTTCAGCAGCCGTCGGAAACAGCGTGGTTTGATTAACAAAATCCTGGCGCCAGCGAGGCTCATAGGCGAAAAAGAAAAACGTCTTGTCATGGCCATCGTAGAGCTTTGGGCCACCCTCACCGAAATGCGGTAGATAAACTGGCCCACCAACGGTCAACGAAGCCTGCGTGTAGCGAAGATTATTGGGGGTACGTGGCGTAGTACCGATGCGGTAGGGCTGCGCATTGGTAATTGGATTACGGGTATACCAGAGGGCTGTGCCGTTAAATCGGTTAGTACCTGATTTCGTTGTGG
>DATFRK010000526.1:0-6365 GCA_035263325.1 Pyrinomonadaceae bacterium
GGGGGTTCCCCGTAGACGTTGAAAATGCGGGCGAGATCAGGATCGCGCCCAGCTAAGCCGCGAGCGGCGGCTGCCAGGCTGGACCGGTCAAGTGGATCTAGTTTGACTACTGCAACCAACTACTTTGTTCGCTTGTGGGCCATCAGCAAAAAGTTTTCGAACAGCAGGCGTCCGTCGCGCGAATCATTGGGATGTTCCCAACGCGTTCGAGTCTTATTCCAGTCTTCGAAAGATTTCTCGAGGTGAAACTGCACTGTGTAGATGAGTTGACCGCCGTTATCCTTGACCATCATCTGGTTGCGACATAAGTAGGAGGTCGCCAGCAGTTTGAAGCCCTCAGGCACGCGGTCCAACTGCAAGCCATGATTCTGCCACACGTGCAGGATGCTAGCTGCGTTAGGTGAGCCGGGATTAACGACCGGAATTCCCTCGAAGATAGGATCACTCGGTTCGGTGATCCGAATGAAGCGATACTGGTACTCCTGGGGCCGGTCTTCTCGCTGCTCATGTTGCTCGAGCTTATCAAGCGTGACTACTCGCGCGCCAAAACTCAGACCAACAAGCTGATGCCCGCCACAGATGGCCAACACCGGAATTCTGGTGGCGCGGATAAACGTGGCGAAGCTGTCGAGAATCGCCTGGTTGTAGAAGTCAAAATCTCGGAGCGTGCCGCTCAACACAATCGCCTGTGGTTGAAAGTTGCGAGCTGCTTCACTCACCTCTGAAAGATGAACTACTTCGGTAGTTGCTTCCTTAACCAGCCGGGAGACGTTGTTGAGAATGTTCTCGATCGCCAGCCCGGCAATATATCGTTCTCGCTTGAGCTGCGACTCGAGTGAGCTACCCCATTCTTTTAATGCTACCGGCGACAAGTCTTTTTCATGTCGCAACAAATTGTCTACTACCAGAACGCGAGCCTTGTCGATCCGCTGTTGAATAGGTTCATAGCGACAGTAAGTCTGGTCGCCAAAGGGGAAGGGGAGGGGGCCGGAGGGGTTGTCGTTAATCAGTTCCTGGGTCATGGTTCCTAACTCAAATTTGTCTTTCTAAGCTAAATGTTTAATAGGTGGCGAAATCAAGTATGTCGTTGCTTGGTACTCTGTTTAAATTCGGGAATTGCAGTTCCGGCGCCGGCGGCAGAGATCTCTGTTCGGATCTCGTCGAGCAACTTGTTTCGCAGCCGGGTTCTCATCTTCTCCGTTTCTTCTTTGGCGAGGAAGTCGACGAGCAAGAGCATTCTATACCACGACGACTCCAGTTCATCAGCCAGGCGCGAGATCTTACTAATGTCGTAAGGTACGGCTACATGCCTGCAGCCCAGCCGGGCAAATACTAACAAATAACGGGCAGTTGCCAGATCCGGGCAAAGCAAACGGCGCTTGCCGACCTTCAGTTCAACACCCAGCAGAGTGTGTTGAATGCCTATCCGAGCGGATGGTTTGGCGTTTTCGAAGTGGTAAGCCCGTGTCCGGATTTTCAGAATTCGTTCCCGGTAGAGGCGCGGCAACCATGCTTCACCCAGTTCATCTTTGATCAGTTTGCGGTAGTCTGCGGCAGGCACAGGAAAGCTTCACTAGCGAGTAGAGGCGGACACGATAGGCTTGGCCTGAAGTGCGTTGATTACCCTCCCTGGGAAGATGCCGAGATAGAGAACCGAAAGAGCAGTTATTAACAAAGCCAGGGCGACGCTTGCGGGGATAGGAGGGGCGGTCCAGGCAGTGGTCCTTTCCCGGAAGAACATCACAATTATTAGACGTAGGTAGTAGTAGGCCGACACAGCAGTGTTCAGTACCCCGATTACTACCAACAGATAGTAGTGTTGGTCGATGGCGGCGCCGAAGACCATTACCTTGCCGATGAACCCGGCAGTAAGTGGCATTCCCAGCAAACTCAGAAGAAAGAGCGTTAAAGAGAAGGCCAGCCACGGCGATTGGAAACCAATGCCATTGTAGTCTTCAACCGAAGTGCGCCGGTCGCCGCTGCGCGCAATCACCTGCACGACAATAAATGCGCCGATGTTCATCACCGCGTAGGTCAGTAAGTAGAAGATCACGGAGGTGATGGCTGCACTGCGCTGGGCTGGATCAGTCGCTGCGCCGGCCGCCACGCAACCAACCAGGGCATAACCGGCATGGGCAATTGAGGAGTACGCCAGCATCCGCTTCACGTTGTCCTGCACAATCGCCACCACGTTGCCGAGCGACATGGTAAAGATTGCGAGTACAACCAACGTGTTTACCCAGGTAGCGTGAAGGTAAGAGCCTACCTGTGAGTTATTGGTGCTGGCCAGCAGAATAGGAAAACCAAAGACAAATACACGCAGTAAGGAGGCGAACCCCGCGGCCTTTGGCCCGGCAGCCATGAATGCGGTCACCGGAGTTGGCGCACCTTCGTAAACGTCCGGTGTCCAGACGTGAAAAGGAGCAGTGGCAATTTTGAACCCGAAGCCCACGAGCATCATCGCTGCGCCGGCGAAGAGGAGTCCCGGGTATTGGGCCTCGTTCACCCGGCGAGCTATCTCGGCGATATTTGTGGTACCGGGAACAGAACCGATCGAGGTGGCGCCATACGTTAGCGCAATCCCGTAGAGGAGAAAGGCCGAGGAGAAGGAGCCGAGAATGAAGTATTTCAAGGACGATTCATTCGAGCGCACGTCCGTGCGCCGGAAACCAGCCATGACATAAGTTGCGATCGATAAAATTTCCAGGCCCAGGAACACGATGACCAGATCGGCGCCCGAAGCCATGAACATCATGCCCGCAGTGGCAAACAGCAGCAGGGAATGAAACTCACCTGCAGGCAACCGCTCGTTCTGGACCCAGACGGTTGAGACCAGCACAGTTAGTGCGGAGACGATCAGGAAGACCATCGTGAAGCCAAGGCGCAATTCGTCGATCACGATCATCCGGTTGAACGACTCAACGGCGCCTTGCCACGATGACCAAGTCAATACGGTCGCAACGCCGGCAGCGAACAAGCCGACCAGGGCAATGACGCCGGTAACCCAACGCTGCGACTTAGCGGCAAATGCGTCGACCAACATCACCACCACAGCAGCAACACAAACGATTGTCTCGGGCGCAATGGCCGCGAGGTTGATGTCAGTCAAGATCGATTGGGCAATGAATAGACTCATTCCGGTTTACCAGCGTTGACCCCTTTAGTTGTTTCATTCGCAGCGAAAGACCCTCCCGCTTGATTCGGCTGCAGCAAACGGGTGCGAACCGCCTCGACGCTGGCTTGCGATCTATCCAGAAAAACTCGCGGATAGACACCCATAAAGAGCATGAGAAGAATCAGTGGTGCAATTAGACCTAACTCCCGCACGTTAAGGTCCGTCAATTCCTTGTTCTCGGGATTCGTGACTTTGCCAAAAACGACCCGCTGTAACATCCAGAGCATGTACACCGCTGCCCAGATTACGCCGGTTCCTGCCAGCATGGTGACGTACCACGGATGATTGAGAACATTCGAGGTCCACATTCCAATCATGATCAGGAACTCGCCGACGAATCCGTTTAAGAAGGGCAAGCCGATGGATGAGAGCGAGGCGATGACAAACAGAGTAGAGAACCACGGCATAGGTGTAGCCAGGCCGCCGAACTCGCTGATCAAACGGGTATGCCGGCGTTCGTAAATGAAGCCCACGAAGAGGAACAACGCGCCGGTTGAGACGCCGTGATTCAACATCTGATAAAGAGCACCCTGGATACCCAGATCGGTAAAGGAAAACAGACCGAGCACTACAAAACCCATGTGGCTGACAGATGAGTAAGCGACCAGCCGTTTGACGTCTGGCTGGACCATGGCTACGAGTGCTCCGTAAATGATTCCTATCACTGCCAGTACTATCATTCCCGCGGCAAAGTAATGCGACGCCTTGGGAAACAGGCCCAGATTGAAACGGAGCAGTCCGTAGGTGCCCATCTTCAGTAAGATGCCGGCCAGAATTACTGATCCAGCGGTGGGTGCTTCAGTGTGAGCGTCAGGCAACCAGGTATGAAACGGGAACAGTGGCACCTTGATGCTGAACGCGAAAGCGAAGGACAAAAACAGTAGGAACGCGGCCTTGCCCAGACCATCCTCGTTGATCGATCGCAACAAGACTGTATAGTCGAATGAATGGTAGAGATAGTAGAGGGCGATGATGCCCACCAACATCAGTAAGCTGCCGACAGCGGTGTAGATGAAGAACTTGACTGCCGCATAAATGCGACGTTCACCACCCCAGATCCCAATTAGGAAGAACATCGGCACCAGTGAGGCTTCGAAAAACAGATAGAACAGCAGCAAGTCGAGCGAGACGAACACGCCAATCATGGCTGATTCCATGATCAGCAGGAAGACGTAGTAAGAAAGCACACGCCGCTTAATGGCTGTCCAACTCGAAACTACTGCGATGGGCATGAGCAGCGTGGTCAAAAGCACCAACCACAGGCTGATGCCATCTACGCCGACGTGATAGTGAGCGCTTAGCGTCCCGATCCAGGTGACATTTTGCTCAAAGGTAAACTCGGCCGTGCCTACATTGCGTCCCTGGATCAGGAAGAGCGAAAGCACAAAGGTCAAGAGAGTGGTAACGAGACAGATCCACTTGTAATTCTCTTCGCGCCGGTTGCCAGTCAGGCTATAGCCGACAGCCGCTATTGCGCCGACGACCGGGAGCAGTATCAGTATCGTCAATAAAGGTAAATGTTGCTGCATGCCCTTAAGGTAATGCGTTCATCGCGTGAAAGCTGTAGTAAGCAAACACACCAATCAGAATCAGTGCGCCAGTAAGAATGATGGCCGCATAGCCGCGTACAAACCCGGCCTGAAGATAGCGAGCAAACCGGCCCAACTCTTTGACCGCGTCGCCAATCGAATGCAGAATGCCGTCAATTACGCCAATATCGAATATCTTCCAAAGACCTTCACGAGAAACGACTTCAATAGGTCGGATCACGGCGGCGTTATAGATCTCATCAACGTAGTATTTGTTTTCCAGTATCGTTGGCATTTGCCGTAAGGGACGTTTTTCGAACATCAGCCAGCCAATGCCAATACCTGCCAACCCGATTAAAACTGAAACACCCGCCAGCAAACGTTCTTCCCTGATTTCTTCTGCACTGTGAGTCCCTTCGCGCAAGTGGCGCAGTCGAGGAGTGGTCTCAGTTGCCTGTGAAGGAGGCGAGGTCGATGGTTGTTCAGCGTGCGTCGCTTCGTTCGCAAATCCGGCGGGCACCTCTGCGACAACGGGTTCCAGGGTGTGCTCGATGGCATTGATGTCGCGAGAACTTAAGGCGTAAGGCACGCCGATGAAACCACCTAACGTTGACAGCACTGCCAATACGATTAGCGGTATCGTCATAGACCACGGTGATTCGTGTGGTTCCACCGGTCCGTGATGGTCGTGTGCATGATCGTCGTGCGAATCCGAGTGTGCGTGGCGAAATCTCTCGTCACCCCAGAAAGTCATCACCATCATGCGCGTCATGTAGACAGCGGTGAGAAGGGCGGTGATGGCGCCGATGCCCCACAGGATCTTGCTGAAAATTGGAGAAGGCAGACTAAATCCCGGCGCGCTCCAGGTTCTCCAGAGAATTTCATCCTTCGAGAAGAACCCGGCAAAGATTGGAATGCCACAGATAGCGAGCCAGCCGGTAACCATGGTCGCAAAGGTAATTGGCAGGTACTTCCTGAGCCCACCCATGCGGCGCATGTCCTGCTCATGATGCATGCCGTGAATCACCGAACCGGAGCCGAGGAAGAGCAGGGCTTTGAAAAACGCATGCGTAATGACGTGGAAGATTGCCGCAATGAAGGCGCCCACGCCGCAGGCGAGAAACATGTAGCCAAGCTGCGAGATGGTTGAGTAGGCCAGTACTTTCTTAATGTCGTTCTGAGCCAGACCGATAGTGGCGGCAAACAGCGCTGTTATGGCGCCAATGATCGCGACGATAAACATCGCGGTAGGGGCGTGCGTAAAAATCACTGAGCAACGCACGATCATATAGACACCGGCAGTCACCATGGTGGCGGCATGAATCAGCGCTGACACAGGCGTTGGTCCAGCCATGGCATCAGGCAGCCAGACATACAAGGGAATCTGCGCGCTCTTGCCGACTGCTCCGATGAAGAGAAGGATCGCGATGGAAGTAACCCCACCAGTAAAAAGTAGACCCCAGGCAAACTGTTCAACCGGGAGTTTGCGGATAGCCTCGAGAGCGGTATCAGTAACAGCTCCGGCGGTCGGGTTGGCGAAAAAGCTGACCGAGCCAGTCAGGAAAAACGTCAGCATTATCCCCAAGACAAAGCCCCAATCGCCGATGCGGTTAGTGATGAATGCCTTCTTGGCGGCGTCACCCGCTTCTTTGCGATCGATG
>DATFRK010000527.1:0-3949 GCA_035263325.1 Pyrinomonadaceae bacterium
CATCCTTTGGGGCCATAACCACAATATTTGGGATCGATCGCATGTACGAAAAATCAAAGACACCGTGATGCGTGGGCCCGTCCGCACCCACGAGGCCACCCCGGTCCAGGGCAAAAACAACGTGCAAGTTTTGCAGGCAAACATCATGGAGGATCTGATCGTAGCCCCGCTGCAAGAATGTGGAATAGATGGCCACCACCGGGATGAATCCTTCAGTCGCCATACCCGCCGCAAATGTCACCGCGTGTTGCTCTGCGATTCCGACATCGTAACTGCGACCGGGTATCTCCCGTGACAGCTTGTCGATGCCGGTACCACTGCCCATGGCCGCCGTAATCCCCACCACCTTGGGGTTTTCCTTCGCCAGACGAATCAGAGCCTGAGCAAAAGTATCCGTATAGGTTGGAATCGGCCCCTTCTCTTTCTTGGCCTTGCCGGTAAGCACATGAAACGGGTTAACCGCATGATATTTGACCGGATCATTCTCTGCCGGCGCATAGCCCTTTCCTTTTGTCGTCAGGACATGCACCAAGGTCGGACCGTCAACTTTCTGGACGTTTTGCAACGTCGTGACCATTTCCGCGATGTTGTGACCGTCGATGGGACCGACGTACTGGAAGCCCAAGCTTTCGAAAAGAAACCCTGGCGTCACCAAGCCTAAGAAAGAGTCTTTTAATTTGCGCGCTGCATGTTTCAGGTCTTGGCCTCTAGGAAGACTCAAGAGCCAGCTGGAGAGCTGTTTCTGAATCCGGACGCCAAAGTCTGTCGTGAACTGTTTGCTCAGGAAAGACGAAACCGCCCCGACGCGGGGGTCGATGAAGATCGCGTTGTCATTAAGTACGACGATTAAATCTTTGTCCAGATGGCCAGCCTGATTGAGTCCTTCAAAAGTCAGACCTGCACTCAGTCCACCATCGCTAATAACAGCAACGACTTTACGCGGTGGACCGCCAAGCGAATTGGCTTCCACCATACCGAGCGCCGCGGAGATGGAAGTACCAGCGTGACCGGCGCCAAAGACATCGTATTCACTCTCTTCACGACTCAAAAATCCGCTCAAGCCGTCCAACTGGCGAATAGTAGCCAAGCGGGTTCGCCGCCCACAGATCAATTTATGGGCGTACGCCTGATGTCCCGTGTCCCAAACGATACGATCTTCCGGTGTGTCGAAAACATAATGCAGGGCAAGCGTCAACTCCACCGCGCCGAGTGTCGATGCGAAGTGTCCCCCCACTTCCGACACTATGGAAATCACTTCTTCTCTTACTTCCGTTGCTAGGGTAGAGAGCTCTGCGACACTGAGCCGGCGGAGATCCTTCGGGGTATCGATAGTATCCAATAGTCGCGTCATTTTAAGGTTCATCTCCTACGTTTGCTGAATTTGCTGCATCATACCCATCGAGCAGAAACTAACCGGCAGATAAGCACCAGCAATTCTGTCGCTGAAATAAATAGCGACAACTCTTTGTCATCTCCTTCGCCGGCGTTTTACACGTGCGCTAATGTAGCATTGACGGAATCTCATCTTCAAACACAAAAACTCCATTGAAACGAGCCGTCCAGGTAGGGCGAGCCCTAGGAAATGTGGGGCTGCGTATACAGTTCGGGTGATGAAGCCTGAGGCAGACGGGATGGCTTCCCGGGATCAAAAAACAGGAACGCCGTTACTATGGTCCCAAGCCCTGCGAAGACGGCAATCCAATAACCATTCAGCACGCAGAATCCCAGGGGCAAAAGAAAATTGACGAAATAGACCAAAATTGAGAACCGTAGATCGCCTTTGGGTTGGGGTGCGAGCTTGCGCAGTATTGCCAGCAGTATAAAACCCGTCAGTAGCGTCCGACAGATTTGAAGTACTTTAGTCTAAAAGCTAGATTTCTTAAGGTGTTCATGACGTTTCAAGGTGTTAACGATTTGAATTTAGGTTGTCATTTTCGGCAGTCTTTCGGGACTTTCCCGGGAGGCACCGATGCACATTGGCAATCTCGTGTTCTCACAACTTATGGAGTTCGCGCCGTGGCATACGTTTCGTCGTTTGGTGGCGAAATATCGTGGCGATTTCAACGTCCGCACTTTCAGTTGCCTGGATCAATTTCTGTCGATGGCCTTTGCACAGCTGACCTACCGAGAAAGCCTGCGCGACATCGAGGCGTGTCTGCGTGCGCAGCCCACCAAACTCTATCATATGGGGCTGCGCGGCAAAGTGAGCCGCAGCGCCCTGGCCGACGCCAACGAGTCACGCGACTGGCGCATTTATGCCGAATTTGCCCACGCGCTTATCCGCACCGCACGCCGGCTGTATGCCCAGGAGCCTCTGGTAGTGGATCTCGCCGAGGCAGTCTACGCCCTGGATGCCACCACCATCGACTTGTGCCTGTCGCTGTTTCCGTGGGCCAAGTTCCGCAAAACCAAAGCGGCGGTAAAACTGCACACGCTGCTCGACTTGCGTGGTGCTATTCCGAGCTTCATCCACATCTCCGACGGCAAACTGCACGATGTCAACGTCCTCGACGTGCTCATTGCCGAGCCGGGCGCCTTTTACGTGATGGATCGTGGCTACCTCGACTTCGAGCGGCTCTACCACCTCCATCAGGCGGCCAGCTTCTTTGTCACCCGCGCCAAATCCAACTTCAAATTCAAGCGCCTGTATTCTCGCCCGGTCGATCGCAGTACCGGATTGCTTTGCGACCAAGAAGTAGAACTCGTTGTATTCTACTCCCGCCGCGATTACCCGGCGCGGCTGCGTCGCATTCGCTATCGCGATGCCGAAGGTCGGCAACTGGTATTCTTGACCAATCATATGACGTTGGCGCCTTTGACCGTTTGCGAGTTGTATCGCTTGCGCTGGCAAATCGAACTGTTCTTCAAATGGATAAAGCAGCACCTGCGCATCAAACGCTTCTTTGGCACCTCCGAGAATGCCGTGAAGACCCAACTCTGGATCGCGGTCGCTGTGTACGTATTAGTTGCCATCGTTCGCAAGCGTCTCAATCTGGAGTTGTCCTTACACGAAATGTTACAGATTCTGAGCATCACACCATTCGAGAAAATCCCTATGATTCAGCTCCTTACCTACACTGCAACCAACGAAAATATCTACGACGATCCCAATCAACTGATTTTACTATGAAACGTGTCGGACACTACTGAAAACCCGTAATTGCCCAACCCAGCAAGTTCGTCCATGGCATCCCGTAGTAACTCCCCTGTTCACCCCAAATCCAGTAACTGGTAACTCTGTTCATGGCGGGATCCAGCAACAGATCCCAGGCGACTAAAAGGCATCTCCCAATAGCACCGCCTGAAATCCGCGTGTTCTGCGGCACGCAATAATCCAGGATGCCCAGGTCATTGTGAACCAGCTCAACGGGATGAGCAAAGGCACCCGGTCGAACCACTTAAGGCCTAGCAGGGTGGTATAGGAATAGGAACCGAAGGGAATGCCATAGGTCATGTCGAGCAACTCGCTCGTCAGACTGTATAGACAGCAACAAAGGCCACGATTGCCCGGCGGCGTTCATGTAACATTAACTCGGTCACGACCGCCAGCCCACCAAAGAGCATATTGCCGACGGCAAAGCCGTAAAACGCCCACGTGAAAAACCGAACTTGCGGATCAACCTGCACCAAGAGATCGGGCCGTGAAGTAAAGATTCCGTAACCAAGCAGGCTCGCAACTACGATTCCCGCCTGTGCGATTAGGAATACCCAAGGCATAAACTGCATATCGCTCCATCGATTGATGTGTTTTTTGGATTCACTAAACATTTGAATACTTCCACACGATGCGTAAGGGCGCAGGAGACTACGGTCTCGACAAACGCCCGGGAACCGACCTGAGCAAGCCCAGCACACCGCGCATAACCGACCCTTAGCTTGAGCGACCCCGTGACATAGGTCCGTTGATCCCACGCCCGCGCTCCTTTCCTGAGCAACAACGAACCGATCT
>DATFRK010000528.1:0-7253 GCA_035263325.1 Pyrinomonadaceae bacterium
GTTGAAGCTTTCATTGCGGTCACCGCGGGACCAGTCAAAGGCCGGCTCCAAGACAATTTCCTCCTTCGGGTCACATTGCGACCGGTAAAAGCCGGCCGCCGGCTTCGGGATGCGAAAGATGTCGGCGACGCCGTGGTAGCAAATCCGATCGCTGGAGCAAAAATTAGCGTGCGTGTTGTAGTCGAAAGCACACCAGCCCAGTCCGCCGGCATACGCTTTGTCAGACGCTAGCTGATTGTGTACCCGCGCGTGACGCATGGTGTGCTCGGTGACGCGTTCGATGTTGTCGTTGCGCTTGGTCGGATACATGTGGCCAATGAATTCAGTATTCAAATAGAGCGGATGATTCGGACGCCGCAACGGGATCTGAAAGTCGTTCATCGTAAACACGTCTTCCAACAACTCCGAATCGTATTTGTAACGCACTCCTCCAGTCGGCCGCGAATCGTCAAGCGAACGAGCCAGCGAGTTGGTGCGAGTGTAGAACTCGTGATCATCCTGCGACTCATTGACGCGAACGCCCCAAATAATGATCGAAGGATGGTTCCAGTCGCGCTTGATCATCGTTTCCACATAACGAACCGACAAGTCCTTCCATTGCGCATCACCAATGTGCTGCCAACCAGGAATCTCCTCCAGTACCAGCAGGCCATATTCGTCGCAGGCGTCGAGAAAGTGGGGCGACTGCGGGTAATGGGAAGTGCGCACAATGTTGCACTTGAATTGTTTGCGCAGGATCCAGGCGTCGCGCTTCTGTACGCGGGCGGGCATTGCCTGGCCCACAAAAGGAAAGGTTTGATGGCGATTCAGGCCGCGAAGCTTGAGATGCTTGCCATTCAGGAAGAAACCATCGGCAGTGAAACGCGCCTCGCGAAAACCAATGCGGGTTTTGTATTCGTCGACCAGCTGATTGCCGGAAAACAACTGCGCGGTAACGTCGTAGAGCTTTGGGCGATCGATACTCCACAATTCTATCGACCGCAGGTTGCGCAACATCACAATTGATAGCGTGTCAGTGGAGCTAACAGTACCATCCCCGGAATCGATCAGGCGCGCCCCGTCGCGCAATTCGACTTTTAGCGTGTAGGGGCCAGGGGCGGAAGGGTGATGTTCAAAGAAACAGTTAACTGCAACGCTGCGGTCATCAGATAGGACGTTGACTGGCTTGGCAAAGACATTTTCGATGAACGTTTGTGGCACAACCCGCAACGCAACCTCGCGATAGATGCCACCGAAGGTCAAGTAGTCGATTTCACCACCGAACGGCGGAATATCATTGCGCTCGGTTGAATCAACTTCCACCGCCAGCACGTTGTCGCCTCGCCAATTGATGTGCGGCGTCAACTCAAATGAAAACGGAGTATAGCCACCGCGATACTCGCCGAGCCGTTGCCCGTTGATGGTTACAGTGGCGGCAGTCATGACTCCACCGAAGTCGATGAACACGCGCCGGTTATTCAAACCTGGCGGCATGGTGAAGTGGCGGCGGTAAAGTGAGACAAACTCGTACTCCTTGTCGTCAAAACCGTGCCAGGGAAGCAGCTTGTTGGTGTGCGGGATTGTCACCTGGACCAGCTTGCGATCGTCGAGGTTTGGGCTGGTGCCATTGGCGAGAACTTTATCGCTATAGAGCCATTTATGATTGAGCGGAAAGATGCGCCGCTGCGAAGGGCCGGCTGGTTGGACTGCGAGAATAGTTTTGAGTTGTGGCAACAACGACAATCCAGCCAAGCCCGCGCCGCCTGTCTTGATGAAATTGCGGCGACTTAATCGTTTTCCGCGCTTTTGATTCATTCAGTTCTCCTATTAGATTGAGACTAGGAACAACTAGGAACGCAAATCAATTTCGTTTCACTCTCGGCGCTGCCTCAGCGCCTCCGCGCCTTTCTAGAAACACTCAGATTTAGCATTGTCTGGTTCTCAACGGTCATTAGTGTTATTTCGTGTGAATTCGTGGATCGTTGCTGACTGGGAATTAACGTCCACGAAAACACACGAAATAACACCAAAAAACTGTGAGCGGAGAGCCAGGACCTCACGTTAAGGCACTATCAAAATCCGTGCAGCCGCAACCACGCGGCACAGCTCGCGGGCCAGGTTGAGAGCACTGGATCCTTGCCGCCGAGGCCAAACCCGTGTGGACCGCGTTCATAGATGTGCATCTCAAAGGGCACGCCCGCCTTTCTCAAAGCCTCGGCAAAGTGCAGGCTATTCTCTACTGGCACAGCGGCGTCGTTGGCAGTGTGGACCAGAAACGTAGGTGGCGTGTCTTTAGTCACCTGCAATTCATTTGACAGCAACGCCACCATCTCAGCCGAAGGGTTGTCGCCAAGTAATTGTTTCTTCGATCCTCCGTGCGTGAAGTTCCCCATGGTAATCACCGGATAGATCAGCACCAGTAGATCGGGGCGCGAGCTCGCACGATCGATCGGATCAGTTGCACTCGCCTGGCCGGAATCGAAGTGGGTCCCGATCGTTGAAGCGAGATGCCCACCCGCCGAGAATCCGAGTATGCCGATTCGTTGCGGATCAATCTTCCACTCCGCCGCGCGGGAACGGACTAAGCGTATGGCGCGCGCCGCATCCTGCAACGGCGTCGGATGGTGATAACGTGGTCCAATGCGGTATTTGAGTACGAACGCCGTGATGCCGACTGAGTTGAGCCACTCCGCCACTGGTCCACCCTCATGATCGGCCAGGTGACTATAGCCGCCACCGGGACAAACGATCACTGCAGCGCCGGTCGCCTTCTCCTTAGGAATGTACGGTGTCAGCGTGGGAATATCTTGTGGTTCTTTTCCCAGAGCTCCGGGCGCGCCGCTGGGCCAAAGCGGAATTGGTTCGGCGGTCGCTTGCGCAGGTAGTGAGTGTGCCGAAAGAATAATAACTGCAGCCATCGCTAAGGTCACAAAGGTCGACATCAGGCCTCCTTTGGAGTGCGGCGACCTGTCGCCGCTTTGTGATCATTCAAATTCGCGTTGAGTTTGATACTAAAGCGGCGACAGGTCGCCGCACTCCAAAGGCTAGCGCAAGTACTTGTTGAGCGGACAATCCTTCAACGACTTTAGACCAACGACAACTGACTCGGCATTCAAACGGGCGCCGAGAGGAGTCGTATGGGTGTGGTCCGTCAGGAAGTACTCTTTAGTGAGCTTCTCCTGACCAATCGTTTCGTATTGCTTCGCGACAATCTCGTTCAGATCAATGAAGAAGGCCTTCTCGGATCTCGCCACCTCCGCTGCCCACCCACCGTAGGTATTCGCAACCCGCTCGACCTTGCCGTCAGTCCAAATGTTGCGCGGCACCTGCGACAAGACAATCGCAGTGGCACCTTTGGCCTTCGCGTCACGTACAAACTTGCGCAGGTACCACCCGTAGGTATGGACCACCTCGTGTTTCTTTGTCAGTAGATTGTCGATCTCTTCAGTCTGCTCACCAGTGCCGCGCAATGAACCACGGGCCCGTGAATCATCGTTGATAGCCCCACCGTCATTGTGGCCAAATTGCATCAGGACAAAATCTCCCGGCTTCAACTCTTTCAGCACTTCATCCCACAGCCCTTCAGTTTGAAAAGTACGACTGCTGCGTCCGCCGCGCGCCCGATTGACAACCTTGATTTTTGTCTGGTCAAACAGATCCGCAATCGGATCTCCCCAGCCCTGGAGACCAGTGCTGGAGTTTTTTACGGTTGAGTCACCAATAATGAAAAGCGTTGGCAAATCAGCCCTTGGACCTTCATCAATATCAGGAGTGGCGCTGCGGTTGCGTTGATAGGTAAGCGAACCGCCGCTGTCACTCAGCCCCGGGCCGGCATATATCACTGCTAGTTCTGCCAGCGCGGTAGTCTTGTCTGTGCCAAAACCTGAAAGCGACACTAGCTTGAGATATTGAGTTGTGACGGTTCGAGGAAATTGAATTTGCTGCGGCGCAAAGGTTGAAAGCAGTTCCCCACGCGCCACATCATGCCAAACGGATCCGTCGTCACTTGCCTGGAGGGCGTAGTCACGGATGTCGCCCTCGTGCTCGCGGTGATTCTGACGCGGCATCAGCACCACGCCAGACATCGAAACGGGCGCAGGAAAACTAATAACTATGTCAACCTGATCGCGTGCGGACCCACGCTGATCACCGACTTGTAGAAACGTGTTTGGATCACCATCGATCAGCTGATTCGCCGGCTCGCCACTCACAGTCGCGCGTGCGCCCAGCTTCTTCATCACCTGTGTGTCAAAAAACAGACTGCGCATTTCAGCCGTCGTCACGCCAACATTCGGTTGAAACTTTTTGCTCGCCATGTAATCGAGCAGTGAAGTGCGGAGCTGTCGCGCTACGGGATTTGCGCTTGTAGCTCTGGTCACGTCGATTGCCGACACCAGTAGCTTTCCCTCGCCCACGGCGCACTCGAAGAGCACTCCCAGTTTGTAATTGCGGTTCCAGTCGTCAATGGCCCAGACGACAGGCTCGAGCTCACGTGGCAGGCGATCTAGATTGATGGCCCGCACGCCACCGACAATCTGGGCCCACTGCCAGTCGAAATATGAGGAAGTGGGAAACCTACCCAGCATGTAGCTCTTGGACTTATTCGGATCAAGATCGATCCAAAGACCAAGCATGCGACTCCAGCCCGGGCCCATTTGCCGATTCCAAAATACAGGCAAAACATCAAGTGGTGGACTGGTCCAATCGAGATCTGCATTCCGCGGGGAAAACAGCACCTTGCCGCCCGCAGCCAATTTTGCTTCTGCTTCGGCCCAGGAGTTGGTGAGCAGGACGTTCGCTGGATCTGTTTTGGCCTGATTGTCTTTGTTGGCGTGATGCGACGCTTTGTCTTGCTCGTTGTTAGTAAGGCCGGTGTTTTGATTTGCAGCCGGATAAAGCCAGAAATTCCACTCGTTCTCAAAATACGTCACCCCTCGCACCACACCGGGTCCGGGTATGATTCTTCGAGCCAGCGGGCCAAAGAACGGCGCCGGCGCCACGGTGACGATTAGTTTCCCTTCTGAAGGCGCGTCAAATTTGCCGAGGTCGACCGCGATCTTGCCCAGTGTGAAGTTCTTGCCGATGGGGATGATTCCCGGCTCCCATTCGCCCTGGACGTCCCGACCACCTACGGAGAGATGCCAGACAACTTTGGCATTTTCCATTGGCGCTGCCCCAAAGTGGGCCACCTCAACGTCCGCCGTAAATTGATCAGCGGTGGTAAAAACGCGCTGATGCAGCCGAGCCAGGGGAACGGTGCTGTTGGAGAACTGCTTGAACTCGTCTGCCTTGACATATTTCTTCGGCTCCCAGAATGCGTCCAACAGACCGATCAGGGCGGTACCCTGTCCCAGGTAGTCATGGAGATCGAGCAATTGATAACCACCCAGTCCGGGAGTGCGTAAGTTGGCCTCGATCTCTTCTTTGTAACAGGCGAGTTGAAATTTGCCCGAGGCGTAAGCAAAGTCCTTGTCGTGTTCCAATAAACCATGAGCTTTCGCGGAGTCGCGAAAGATCTCGTAGTTTCCCGGTCTCAAGTAACCGCGGAACTTATTGATGATCTCAAAGTCTGGATAAGCCACCCACTGGCCCACCTCGTGCGAGACCACGGGCACATTGATGTCTGTCAGTGAATCGCCATAATCACCGCCGAACCAGGCTGACTCGCGGCGCAACATCTTCGGACCAATACGTTGAATGGCAAGATAGTCTGTGCCTTCAGTGAGGTCGGGCACTTCTCGCTCGGTGTGACCGGTGCCGGAGGTGTAGAGACGACGCGGATCCATCTTGCGATAGTAATCGACCCATTTCGACAGCGATTCTTTCCACTTGCCCTTTGGCTCATTACTCGCCGACAGCAGCATGAAGGACGGGTGATTGCCGTAGGCTTTGATCATCTTGTCCGTCTCTTCGTAGAGCATGCGCTCCATGGGCGTATTGGGACTTATCTCATTCCACATCCCGGGTTCCGGTTGCAGGTAGAAGCCGATTTGATCCGCAGCCAGAAATGCTGCCTCGGGCGGACACCACGAATGAAAGCGCATGTGGTTCAAGCCCCAACTGCGGCAAAGCTCGAAAAGTTTTTTCCAATAAGCAACATCCGTATTGGGGTAACCGGTGAGAGGAAAATCACCGCCGCTGTGCGTGCCGCGGAAGATGATCTCGTGGCCGTTTAGCTTGAACTCTTTCCCCTCAGCGCGCAGCTCACGCAGACCAAAGATCACTTCGCTAGTCTCGTCAACGCCATTCCCTTTTAACCACAGTCGTATCGAGGCCAACCGGGGATTAAATTCGTCCCACCTGGGAGCGTCGTCCCGAATAGGAACTTCGACCTCAACATAACCACCGTGCTCATCCCAGGTGGCCGGTACAATTCCTACATCCGGCCAGATCGCTGTCAGTGTTCCCTGGCCACTTAACCCTGTTTGGTTTCCGATCCGAACCCTAACCAGCAACGTGCGTTTCGCGAGGTTCGGATAGACTTCCGCTTCATCAATCCAAACACGGCCGGTCGAAGTCAGATCGAGCCTACCCACGATGCCGTTCCAGCTGGCGCCCAACGAATCTGAAACGCTATGCGCATCGGGGCGATAAGGCATGAGCATGCGGTTGTCGACGCGGATCGTGAGTTGGTGCCGGCCCGGCGTGACGGTGCCAAGATCATAAATGTGGGGCGCGACCAGGCTATGGTCTGAGCCGATCTTTTTCTCGTCGATCCAGACCGTTGTCTCCCAATGAGGACGTTCAAGTGTCAGCACTACGCGACGGTTGACCCAGTAACTTGGGATGTCGATATCGCGCTGGTACCAGGCAACGCCCAGGTAGTGACGAGGCGGCTGTGAGAGAAAAGGGACCTTGACGTTTTTCTCGATGTAATCTTTGTAGTCATCGCGCAAATACCAGAAACGATCGTAGAGCGAAAGGACCCACGGAGTGCTGGTACTGATCTCGTCGCCAAAAAATTGTGCCTGGAGAATCCCGGGCAGAGTTATGCGATCCGGCAATGTCCTGGCAAACCATTTTTGGTTGATTCCGGAATCGGTGCGGTCGAGCGAGAAACGCCATTGGCCGGAGAGATCTCTAGGTCGCTCGGTAAATCCCTGGGCGTAGAGACTGCCTGCCAGACTGATACTTAAGAGAAGAATGACAAGTATCCGTTTACTCATAGCTTTTGGAGTGCGGTTATTGGTCACCGCTTTGTGATCTGTGGTCTGAAGGAGCTTGAAAAACAAGTCACCGCGCTCCCAGAGGATTCCAACCATCAGAGCCGGCCA
>DATFRK010000529.1:0-6303 GCA_035263325.1 Pyrinomonadaceae bacterium
GAAACGAAGTTGAACGAGATCGTTCCCGAAGCGTCGAATCAGCCGTATGACATTCGTGAGGTCATCAACCACGTGGTTGACGACGGATACTTCTTTGAAGTGCAGCAGATGTTTGCGCCGAACATCGTGGTGGGGTTTGCGCGTCTCGGTGGCCGGTCGGTTGGTATCGTTGCAAACCAGCCGGCGTTTCTCGCGGGTGTGCTCGATATCAACGCCTCGGTGAAAGGCGCCCGCTTCGTTCGTTTCTGCGACTGTTTCAATATTCCCCTGGTGACGTTCGAAGATGTGCCCGGCTTTATGCCGGGAGTTTCCCAGGAGCACGGTGGCATCATCGTACACGGCGCGAAACTTCTTTACGCATTCGCCGAGGCGACGGTCCCCAAGGTCACCGTCATCACGCGCAAGGCATACGGCGGGGCCTATTGCGTGATGGCGTCGAAGCACATCCGTACTGACGTCAATCTTGCCTGGCCCTCTGCAGAGATCGCGGTGATGGGTGCTGAAGGAGCAGTGGAGATTCTCTACCGCAACGAACTGAAATCCGCGGCGGACAAGGAAGTAGCGCGCAAGGCTAAGATTGCTGAGCTACAAGAGAAATTTGCGAATCCGTACGTGGCTGCCGAAAGAGGTTTTGTCGATGAAGTGATTGAACCGGCGGAAACCCGGCCTAAACTCATTCGGGCGCTATCACTACTCGAGAACAAGCGCGATTCAAACCCGCCCAAAAAGCACGGTAACATCCCCCTTTAACATTACTGCCTCGACGCCGGTTCGATCGCAATCAGCTGGGTTGTTGGATCAAAGGTAATCTTGAAGGGATAGAGTGCGTCTCGACCCAGGATGACTGGTGTATCAGGGGCCACGCCGGTTAAGAGGTCGGTGGGCACGCTGCGCAGCACCAGTGCCCCGATGCTAACAGTCGTCGGAGATATTCGTTGCGAGCTCACGGTACCTCCACCAAGATCTCGAACTGTACGGTTGTTCCTACCGTGATTCATTCCCCCTGAACGCGCGTCGGTGACCGCAAGACCAAAACCCGAACCAGTATCAATTAGCGCCAGTCTTCCATCACCAAGACGCACATACGGTCGATGATCCCCTCGTTCGCGCACCCATCTCACCACCGCGCCGCCAGCAGGTTTGTCAGAGATACTCAACCGGCGGGAACTCGAATCGAACGTTTCCAACGCGCGACCTGGCAGATCAACGGTGTAGCCCAGCGGTCGCAAAGCTTCAGTGGGATCCAAGACCCCGTCGAGACCCGCGGGTAGATTGGTTGCGACTATCGCTTGGACCGGTGCTGGCACCACATTGCTACTGGTGCCAAGGGCAAGCTCGTTGATGGTTGTTTCCTGACTGGCCCTGATCGGAGTTGAGCTAAGTCCACCGCTGATGTCGCCTTTGAATGCTCGGAGAGGTAAGTTCAGTCTGTTAGCTAGAGTTTGACTGAGCATTGAAAGCCCGGCTCCCGTATCGACAGCCAGCACGTAGGGACCTGAACCATTAATCCAGGCATTCACCAACAAACCACGGTTCTTAACTTCTCTTAAAGAGATCGTTGCCAGTGGCTGAGCTGAAGTGGGTTTTCGCGCCGGGGTTCGATCTCGTTGCGTAGAAAAATGGGCAGTTCCGAGAATTGGAACTGCCCCAGTTGCAAGTAAACTGATTAGAGTGCCGAGAGCAATAGCAAGCCTTGTTCTAGTCATCTGACTCCAGCCCTCGGCTGGGATTAGTAGTTTCGGTTACGGTTGCGTAGCTTGTAGGTGTACAGCGCCGAACCACCCAGTCCAGACAGTGCACCAATCGCTGCGCCCTTCTTACCACCGATCAAACCACCAACCGCTGCGCCAGCGCCTGTACCAATCGCCAGCGTTAACTTATCACGGTGTTTTTGCCAGAAGGTGCGACCACTTGACCGATTGTAGTCATAGTAAACGCGCCGACTTGACGACCCGCTGCGGTAAGCAACTCGAGACGGTGCCGCGGAGGCTTTGCTTGGAGAAGTCTTAGTTCCCTGCATGGCCGCGTCGTAACCATCGGCAAAGCCGGTCTTATATGCTGTCTGCTCGCCGGTGGTCTTGAATTCCGCTGGTACCATTGAATAGTCGTTTGCTACCGGCTGAGCTGCTGCGTCAGTAGGCGTCGCCAGCTGGCTCTTCGTCGTCGTTTCAGCTGTTGCCGGCTGACTCTTGTGCATCACTAAGGCCCCTACAGAGCCTCCAATCAAAGCCGCGATTAACGCAACTGGCAATAGCTTGTTTGTCATAATCATCGCTCCGGTCTCCTTAGAGAAAATCGTTTGCCCCAAACCGCGGGTATATATGGCAATAGGTATTCCCCTTCCTGCTCATTCTACTCACAATCCGCGGTTTTGCTTGATTAATTAAGCGAAATTGGCCCATTGCAAGAAATTCACAAGAGAAGGCCAACGGCTCTGTCGAATATCCTGGGGCAACGAGAGCGGTGGGGCACCCGATATGGAATTTGAGTATGCGAAATCCGTCGGTTCAGGCCCGACCTGTGAAGTAATTGGATGCACAAAAAGACCAGGAAGGATTCCTTCCTGGTCTTTGACTACCTTCCCGAGTGTCCTTCAGGTTTAAGCGGCTTTCTTCACTTCTGCCGGCTTATCACGCAACAGCTCCAGGGCCTTTTTCATCTGGATGTCCTCGGCTGCTGGTTTTGCGCTGCCAGGTGCGGTGACGTCTCGCTTGTCATTACCCTGATCAGGCTTGGCGACCGCGTCGTCGTCGTTACCAGTCAGATCATCAGGGTCGACGCCGTCGGCCAGTTCCGCTCGCTTGACTTCGACCGAGGGGGCTACCCCCGAGTGCGCCCGGTCTTCGCCAAGGAAAGTCTTGCCCGCTGAAGAAGCCCACTTCACGGTTGTTAGCAAGAGCCCATCGCCGCCGCGCAGAGTGAACAGCTGCTGCTCCGCGCCGGCGCCAAAACTCTTTTCGCCGACGACCTGGCCGCGTTGTCGTTCAATGATGGCCGAAGCCACAACTTCCGCGGCGCCTGCTGTCCCCGCATCGATGAGTGCTACCACTGGTCCAGAGAAGATTACTGCCTTCGGATCGGCGGAGAAGCTCTTCAAGCTTTTTCCTTCGCGACCTACTGTTTGGGCCAACATGCCATCGCGGATAAACAAGTTGGAGACAGCCACTGCTTCTGTTAGTGACCCGCCCGCCGTGCCGCGCATATCGAGCACAACCTTTTGCGCACCCTGCTTGACGAGATCTTGTAAGCGAGCTTTAGCATCGGCCGCTTCGCCGTCGGCAAAACTGTTGATCTTTAAGATGCCGATTCGGCCGGTATCCAAGCGAGCTTCAGCTGCTGGTGCGCGGAAAGCCCCTCGTTTGACACTGACGGTTAACGGGCTGGCATTGGCTCGCAAAACACGGAGCTTAACTTCCGAACCGGCGGCGCCGTTCAAGAGCTGCCGAGCGTCGTACAAAGAAATGTCTCGGGTAGCTTTGCCGTCGATATACTCGATGATGTCGCCAGCCTTGATACCAGCCTGATCGGCCGGTGATCCCTTCATTGGCGCGATGACGTACAGGTAAGACGCGACCTGCGACAGTTCAGCGCCGATTCCGACCTGACTGTCCTTGGCGTTTTCGTTGTACTCGCGCACCTGGTCTGGTGTCAGGTAGGTGGAGTATGGGTCAAGGCCATATGCCAATCCGCGCAGTGCTCCCGCCCGAACCTTGTCCATGTTAGGCTCGTCTACGTAGTCGTTCTGGATGTGCTGCAGAACACTCTCAAAGATTCGCAGCTGGGCGTTTGGGTCGTTGGCTGGCTGCTGGGCTCGGGTGGAGATCCAGCCGCCCACAACGGTATAGAGGGTCAGCGTTGCAGACGCCAAAATCAAAATGAACTTAGTGCGAAATGACATTTAGGTACCTCTTAGATTACGTTAGGGCCGAAGCGCGAAAAGATCGCCACTTTTGCGAATCGAAACGTATGATACAGGGGGCTTCCAAGCCACGCAAGCCTGAGCTTTTGCACTCCAGATAAGTAAATCGTGAGCGATTTAAAGGGATCTCAAAATCACCCGAACAACCTCGTTACTCCCGTAGCCGGTCCCGTCCTGGCGCTCGATCTCGGGCAGAAACTGGTTGGCGTTGCGGTCTCTGATGAGTTGCTCATCACCGCTCGGAGACTAGATCCGCTCCGTCGCTCAAACTGGAAACAACTGCTTCGCGATGTACAAACGCTACTGCAAAGCTATGACGCGCAAACGTTGGTCATTGGTTTGCCGCTTAACCTAAATGGAACAGAAGGCGAGGCGGCTGAGGGTGTCCAACGACTGGCTGAAAACTTTGCCCGCTCTCTAACAGTTCCAGTCTACTTGCAGGACGAAAGATTAACTTCCTTTGCAGCCAGACAAACCCTGTTGGCGGAGGGCGTCACTGCTCAAGAAATACCCGCCTTGATTGACGGCGAAGCCGCTGCGACGATCTTAAGGGACTTTCTGACCAATCTTGAGAATAGGGTGCCCGTCTTCCCCTAACGAAAGGCATCAAACCAACAATGAAGCGACTAATACTACTTCTTCTGATTCTTGTGTTGCTGACCGCGGGCGGTTTGGTAGCCTGGGCCTATTCGGACTTGCACAAGCCAGTCAGTCATCACAAAACCGGCCAGTACGTGGAAATCCCGAAGGGTTCGTCACCCTCTGCGGTGGTGAAAAAACTGGCAGCGGAAGGAATTATCAAGCACGAATGGCCGTTAATGTTGTACTTGAAGGGTACTGGTGCAGCTGGATCCCTTAAAGCAGGTGAGTATGACTTTCCTTCCCCAATATCTCCCTTGAACGCACTCGCCAGAATCCAACGTGGTCAACGACGACTCAACCGTTTCACAGTTATCGAAGGTTGGACGCGCTGGGATATCGCGAAGGCAATGCAGCAGGTGCCAGAGTTTCACCTGGCCAGCGATAAGGAAGCGCTTGAGTTAATGAATAACGTGAGCTTGATTCGTGATCTTGACCCCAGCGCGACGAACCTGGAAGGCTATCTATTTCCTGATACCTACGAGTTCTCGCCCGAAACAACACCTGCGGATCTCATCGAAATCATGGTGAAACGCTTCCGGAACGTCTGGCAGCCTGATTGGAACGAGCGGGCCCGCGCTCTGAACCTCACTCCGCGCCAGATCGTCACTACTGCCTCGATCATTGAGACGGAAGCGAAACTCGCCGAAGACCGACCGCTGGTCGCTTCAGTGATCTACAACCGTTTGCGGCAGGGAATCCCTCTGGCCGTGGATTCCAGTGTCATCTATGCGTCGAAACTTGAGGGCAAGTGGCGCTACGACGGCAAAGTGTACAAGAGCGATATAGAGCGTAAATCTCCTTACAACACTCGCCTGCACGCCGGCTTGCCACCCGGCCCGGTAGCGTCGCCCGGAGAAAGTTGCTTGTTGGCAGCAATCCATCCGGCAGACACCGACTACCTTTACTACGTTCGCGAGCCTGCGCGTGATGACGGTAAGCACAACTTCTACGCCCGTAGCTCGGACTTCGAGGTTGGTGTGCAGGCACTGCGAAAGTGGGAGCGTGACAGAGATCAAAAACAATCCGGGGGCAAGTAAGAGTGCGGCAGCTTTACCAGCGAGATCTGCATCTCAAAGTTTGCCAATTCAATAGTTTGCTTGAATTTGCGATAGCCTTAATCTATTCTCAACCCATAGTCCCAAGGGAAAACTTTTTGTCCGTGCAAGCTAAGGTGTCATCATGTTTCGCATAACAACAGGACTGGGTATTTTGCTAGTTTCTGCTCTAACCGTATTCGGACAAGCAGCAAAAGGGGTCGATAAACAGAACGAGCGCGTCAGGGATAGCGGCACGAATCGCACACCGGCCAACAATGGAACCAAGACCGACGTTGGCGCCGGTCGAGGGATAGATTTCGGCCGCGATCGTTCGCGTGAGGCTCCGCTGCTGCCTAATCCCTACCGCATTACCGCACGACGCGACGCGCTGATCACCGCGATTCAAGATCTAATGCGCGATCGAAAGTTAGTAGTTGACGACGCAGCGTCGAAACCTTCTGAAGGAATCATCGTGAGCCAGCCTTACACCTTTACCAAGGGACTGGTTGTGGCGGCGGCGGAATTGAGTCGCTACGCTGACGTCCCGACTTCCAGCGCCCGAGGATGGACGCGCGGTCGCTACACGCTGACGGTAGAGGTCCAACCCATCGATGGAAGCACGGCGAATGTAGCGGTGAACGCGAAGTTGGAAGGACGCAGTGACGGAGCGACGGGCGCTGAGTGGAGTACGCTGCGCAGCACTGG
>DATFRK010000530.1:0-7469 GCA_035263325.1 Pyrinomonadaceae bacterium
AGTGCGGGCATTCCGGCGACCCCATCTCGACCGATCATCGAAATTTCAACAGTCGTTCCATCTTCCAAGACAGCGAGACAAGAGATCAACGAATCAATTGGAAAATAGACCGAAGTGATCCAATCGCCCTCGTCATAGAGCGTCTGGTTAAAAGAGACATCAACAACTTGCAAGCGCGGTAACAAATAGTCCGGCTCTGCAGCAATGATCTTGGCGAGAAGGTGATTTTTTAAGAATTGTGGCGAGAGTGCTGATTCATTTTCGACGAACCCTGCTGGCACGGTTCTACCCCCTTGAGGCGTGTTTCGACAATCAGGGGGCTGTAATGGAGGACCGGCACTTGCCAATCATAATTCGTGGAGAGTGGGGAGTTTCTCAGCTTACGAAGCTCTGGGAAATTGGGAATGTGGTGAAATCAGGCTAGGGTTTTTCCCTACTATTTTTTCGGGCCGCTGACTGCCGCTATTCATTCCGTTTCCAAAGACTACTGGGCCGCACCTAAGCACTAATACGAGGGCCCACTCTACTTGTCGAGGTCAACGGAAAGCATCACGCTGATGTCGCGAAGTTGTGAAAACTCAGAAAGAGTGAGGCATTTTGTCTTGATCGTTCAGAGGACCAGGGACTCAGTCACAGGCTGATCATTTTTTCTGCCCTGATGCATTCTTTTAAAACATGGCTTGCGTGGCATGAGTACAGTGTCAACTAAAACAAGCGGAGAACAATGGTGCCACAAACGGTCTGTAACTTGCTGTGACGCTCCATTCAGAAGGAGTCGCCGTGAAGTTAGTGGTATCTGTCGCGGGGTTGTTACTCGTGACAACGAGCGGTTGTGTGGTGGGTGGTGGCTATAGCAGCGATCGAGGGTGGTTTCTGTGGCCCGGCACGCTTTGGCTTTTTCTCTTGATGGTGGTGTTACTGCTGATTTTTAGACGACGAAGATGATCACCGGCTGATCACTCTGTCTCTGCCTTGCCGAAGAGTCGTTTGCAGAAGCGAACCACAATTGCCCACAAGGCACTAAAACCGAGGGCAGCAGCGTTTACTGCTTTTGTTTCGCCGGGATTGATTGGCGCCCCAGTTTCAGCAGCTTCTGAGCCGGGGTTGATTTCAGCCTCGTTGACAGATTCCAACTGTTGTTTCACGCAATTGGAGAACTGCCGAAACATTTGCTTGGATACTTCTTCAATCATCCCCCGACCGAACTGGACGATTTTGCCAACCAGGTCAATATCAGCGCTGACATGAACCTCGGAATTACCACTCGCCAGAGCCGAGACTGTACTGAGCATCGAGACCTTAGTGGAGCCTGAGCCACCTACCTCTTTTGCATCTCCAACCATGCGCACCTGATGTTCCGCTTCATTTACTTCGGTGAACTTCGCTTGTCCCTTGTAAGACATAGATAAGGGACCCACCTTTACCTTGATCGCGCCCAGGAAGGTTTGTTCGTCTTGCTTTTCTAATAGTTCGGCTCCCGGCAGACATTGGACCACGCGGGCCGGGTCGATCATGTACTGCCACACTCGCTCGACCGGCGCTTGCACCTCAAAGCGTTCTTCAATGTGGAATGCCATTAGTTCCTCCTTTTAGAGTGCGGGACTTGTCACCGCTCCCCCAAAAAATTAGACCAGCGTTGACCTTTAGCCGAACCGTTCGTATGATCTCGCCGCGGAACAAGCGTAGTTTTCTATCGACTTGGGTAACACTTAGCCTGAGATCTGCAGCTGAGTTTGCTCGGATCTCCTTGTTTCTCGCTTACCTATCACTGGCCCAATAGGCAGCAACCCATCCCGAGCGTCGCTACAACCGTTCTGTACCCAGTAGTTGGCAGCTAACGCCTGCTTGCTCTGTCGCTCCCCTTTGACCGCATTAGGTTACCAAATCCGATGTTAGGAGGGTGAAGTCCCATGATACCTCGGAGCTTTGAATATTTTTCCCCTCAGACACTTGACGAGGCCCTGGCCTTACTCCAAAAACTCGGCTCGGATGCCAAGCTGCTTTCGGGTGGTCAGAGTCTCATCCCGATGATGAAGTTGAGACTCGTGACTCCTTCCTACATCGTGGACATCAATCGCATACCGGGCCTGGATTATATCTCGGAAAGTGATGGTCAACTGAGAATTGGAGCCTTGGTCCGTGAACACGAACTCGAGACCTCCGAGTTGATCAAAAAAAGACTTCCGATCCTGTCTGATACCGCTAATGTGATCGCCGATCCCCTGGTGCGTAGCCAGGCCACAGTTTGCGGCAACCTGGCCCATGGCGATCCGGCCAATGATCATCCGGCAACGATGCTCGCACTGGGGGCGACGGTGATCGCCACCGGACCAAAAGGGCAACGACAAATCGCCATTGAAGACTTCTTCCCCGGGCTCTTCACCACAGCGTTGCAGGAAGGCGAAATACTCACGGAGATCAGGATTCCTGTTCCACCTGCCAATAGCGGCGGCGCTTACCTGAAGTTAGAACGAAAAGTCGGGGACTTCGCTACCGCGGGTGTGGCTGCGCAGATCACGCTCGACGCCGGCGGTAATTGTCAACGAGCTGGAATCGGGCTGACAAATGTTGGCCTAACACCGATCAAGGCCAAGCAAGCGGAGCAATCATTGACCGGCAAAAAGCTGGATCAAGCGACTATTACCCAGGCGGCTGAGTCTGCAGCCGCGGAGTCGCAACCAATGGACGATATTAGAGGCTCAGCTGAGTACAAGCGCGACCTGGTTCGCGTTCTGACTGCCCGTGCGCTGGGCAAAGCTTTGCAGCGCGCGAAAGGAGGAGCTTAATCATGGCTAAGGTGCCTATTAGAGTGAAGGTCAATGGCGTCGAACATTCCACTGAGGTCGAGCCCCGGCTCTTGCTGGTCCATCTGCTGCGCGAAAACTTTCGCCTCACCGGCACCCATATCGGCTGCGACACGAGCCACTGTGGCGCTTGCACAGTCGTAATGGACGGACGCGCGATCAAGTCATGCACTGCTTTCGCAGTGCAGGCCAACGGCCGCGAGATAACCACGGTCGAGGGTCTCGAACAGAACGGCCAACTACATCCGCTACAGGAAGGATTCTTTCAGGAGCACGGTCTCCAGTGTGGCTACTGCACGCCAGGAATGCTGATGACGGGATACGCCTTCCTCGGTACGAACAAAAACCCGAGTGACGACGAAATTCGTCACGCGATATCGGGCAACCTGTGCCGTTGTACCGGCTACGTCAATATTGTGAAGGCGTATCAATTTGCCGCGCAGAAGTTAAGGGACGGAGGTGCGCAACAATGACCCCACGAACATCGCCTGAGATTGGCGGCATGGGCCATTCCGTCAAAAGGAAAGAAGACCCGCGATTTATTCGGGGCCAGGGAAACTATGTCGACGACGTGGTCCTGCCTGACATGCTTTACCTGGACATCGTGCGTAGTCCTTATGCTCACGCAACAATCAAAAGTATCGACACCGCAAAGGCCCTGGCGATCCCGGGAGTATTGGCGGTCATTACCGGCAAGGATCTCGAGCAATACAAACTCCACTGGATGCCCACCTTGATGTCGGATACGCAGATGGTACTGCCGGTGGACAAGGTGATGTACCAGGCCCAGGAAGTGGCGGCGGTGCTGGCAACTGATCGCTACATCGCTGCTGATGGAGTTGACGCCGTCGAAGTTGATTACGATCCGCTGCCTGTCGTCGTCGATCCGAAAAAGGCACTCTTGCCTGACGCTCCAGTTTTGCGCACCGACAAACCGGACAAGAAGGACAATCATATCTGGCACTGGGAGTGGGGCAATCGCGAGACTACGGACCAGTTGTTTCGTGACGCGGAGGTCACGGTCAAAGAAGATATCTACATTCCCCGCATCCACGTCTCCTCAATTGAAACTTGTGGCTGTGTGGCCCACTTCGACAAGGTCAAAGGAAAACTCACGGTTTGGATGACGACCCAGGCGCCGCACGCGATTCGTACGGTCTTCGCACTGGTCGCCGGTCACGTCGGTCTTTCGGAAGAAAAGATCCAGATCATTTCGCCGGATATTGGCGGCGGGTTTGGCGGCAAAGTACCAGTGTATCCAGGTTACGTGATTGCAGTTGCCGCCTCTGTACTGACCGGTAAACCAGTCAAGTGGATCGAAGATCGCATGGAGAACCTGCAGGCCGATTCATTCGCTCGCGACTATCACATCACCGCCGAGTTGGCTGGCAACAAGGATGGCAAGCTGACCGCATTGCGCATCAAGACCCTTGCTGATCACGGCTACACCGATGCGGCTGCGAACCCCTCAAAGTTTCCCGCGGGACTGTTTCACATCTGTACTGGCTCGTACGATTTGAAAGCAGCACACGTCGAGGTCGATGGTGTGTACACGAACAAGCCGCCAGGTGGCATTGCCTATCGTTGCTCCTTCCGCGTCACCGAAGCCGTGCATACGATCGAAAGAATGGCTGATGTGATGGCCCATCAGATCGGAATGGATCCGGCGGAGTTCCGGATGAAGAACTTTATCAAGCCGGAGCAATTTCCTTACAAGTCCGCACTGGATTGGGAGTACGACAGCGGCAACTACGCCGGCGCCCTGAAGCTGGCGATGGACCGGATTGGTTATGACGCACTCCGCAAAGAACAGATTGAAAAGCGGGCCCGTGGTGAGTTGATGGGCATTGGCATTAGTAGCTTCACTGAGATCGTGGGCGCTGGTCCATCCAAGCACTTCGATATCCTCGGCATCAAGATGTTTGATAGTGCCGAGATTCGCGTTCATCCAACCGGGAAAGTGCTGGCACGGTTCGGCACCAAGTCGCAGGGTCAAGGTCACGAAACCACCTACGCGCAAATCATTGCTGAAGAGCTTGGCTTCCCTGTTGACAATGTATTGGTTGAGGAGGGCGACACTGACACGGCGCCTTACGGGTTGGGAACTTATGCCAGCCGCAGTACTCCTGTAGCGGCGGCGGCGTGCGCGGTGGCCTGTCGCAAGATTAAAGACAAGGCCCGAAAGATCGCTGCCTACCTGCTGGAAGCACACGAGGATGACCTCGATTGGGAACCAGGCAAATTCTTCGTCAAGGGTTCACCGGATCGCGCCAAGACGATCCAGGAGATCTCCCTCGCCGCCTACACCAATCATCCACCGGGCATGGAGGCGGGACTGGAGGCAATCAACTATTACGACCCGCCGAATTTGACCTACCCATTCGGGAGTTACATCTGCGTGGTCGATATCGATAGCGGCACCGGCGAAGTCAAGGTACGACGATTTGTCGCGGTAGATGATTGCGGCAACATCATCAATCCAATGATCGTTGAGGGACAGATTCACGGTGGGCTGACAATGGGACTGGGACCAGCGTTGTATGAAGAGATTCAATACGACGACAGTGGCAACATTCTCCAGGGCAGCTTTATGAACTATCTTGTCCCTACTGCAGTCGAGACACCAAACTGGGAAACAGATAAGACGTGTACTCCTTCGCCGCATCATCCGTTGGGGGCAAAGGGCGTGGGAGAATCGGCAACCGTGGGAGCGCCGGCAGCGATCGTCAATGCGGTGGTTGATGCGCTCTGGCATCTGGGAGTGCGGCACATTGATATTCCGATTACCTCGGCAAAGGTGTGGAAACTTTTGCGCGAGAAGGGAGTGAGCGAGTAGCCTGGGACATAACTCTGTCCCGATTATCGAAGGAAAGCCTCGCAAGATTCGCGACCTCATAGCCGATCTTCAGGCCGCAGGGTTCACTGATGCGGTGGAAAAGGGTCTCATCGCAACTTCGTGCATCCGAAAGTAATGAGGCCTGTCACGCTTTCTGGTAATCTTGAAGATGACGCTAAGCATTATCAGGAGCGCGCCGTAAAAGCAGCAATCGAGGATTCAAAGAAGTGAAAGCGAGTGCCAGATACGTAAAGATCGCTTGATCGTCAGGCGTGAAACTTCGACGTTAGTCATGTGGGCAGATGTCTTCGAACAAGCGAATGAACTACGCGCGAAGGAACAGCCCTTTGTCCTAGCAACTGTAGTCGCCTACAAGAGTCCGCAGTCCGCCAAGCCGGGATCGAAAGCCATTATTCAGTCCGACGGCACAATTACCGGCTGGGTTGGCGGCGGCTGCGTGCAACCAATCGTTCTGCGCGAAGCGAAAAAGGCACTCGAAACAGGGCAGCCCAAGCTACTGAGTATCAGCCCGGATTCAAACCACGAAGATTGGGAGGGAGTTGAACCTTACCGCATGTCCTGCGAAGGTGGTGGTTCGCTCGAGATCTATTTGGAACCAGTCTTACCAAAACCAGACCTGCTGATTGTGGGCCGCTCTCCAGTGGCCGAGATTGTTTCCGAACTCGGGGCGTTGCTCGGCTTCAATGTTGGTTTGGCTGACACGCAGGCAAGTAAAGAACAGTTTTCGCAGGCGCAATTTATTCTGCACGACTTAAAAACCGTCCGCGAGCGAATCAAAGAAAGCAGTTACGTTGTAGTTGCCACTATGGGAAACGGCGATGAGGAGGGGTTGTTAGCGGTCGTTGGCGCGACCCCCAAATATCTCGGCCTGGTAGCGAGCAAGAAAAAGGCAAAGGCGCTCTTTGAATATGCTCGTGAACAAGGCGCCACCGAGGAACAACTCGCTCGTATCAAGTGTCCAGCCGGCCTGGAACTCGGCGGCAACACAATGCCGGAAATAGCGCTGAGTGTAATGGCGGAGATCACGCAGGTGCGACGCGCAAACGCACCCGCATCAGAGACAGAAACTTCCAACGCAAACGCTGACCCAACACCGGCTGCAACAGAAGCGACCGACCCAATCTGCGGCATGAAAGTTCAAATCGAGACTGCCAGGTACACATCGGTCTTCAATAATCAGACGATCTACTTCTGTTGCTTGCGTTGCAAAGCTACGTTCGATCGGGCACCTGAAAGTTTTTCCCCGATCACCCAGCTGTAGCAAATGATTGGCCAAGCCTTAATTAGTCTTCTGCTTGATCTCTGTAGCTTGCGAGTAATTTTATGAAAAGATTTCTCTCCGGTTTGATTCTTGGGGCCGGATCCTCACAACGTCTCGGTCAGCCTAAACAACTCTTACCATTCCGTGGCACAACTCTATTAGGGTGGGTCGCGGAGCAAGCTCAACGGGCCGAAGCTCTCGACGAAGTGGTTGTCGTACTCGGCCGGGCCGCCGGCGAGATCCGCGAAAGAGTCGATTTTGGAGGGGCCAAAGTAGTGGACAATCCAGTCTATGGCGACGGGTGCGCCTCGTCTTATCGGGCAGGCATCGCAGCGCTCGATCGTGATGCCGCAGCAATGATGATCATCCTGGGCGATCAACCAGGAATTCGACCTGAGGTCATCAACCGAATGGGAGACGAGTGGCGTCAGAAAGACAGTCAGATTGCCCTTTGCTCTTATCGCGGCCAACTGGGCCATCCAATGATCTTTGCGAGATCGCTCTTCGATCAACTCGCCGGGCTCCACGGAGACAAAGCGGCCTGGAA
>DATFRK010000531.1:0-2596 GCA_035263325.1 Pyrinomonadaceae bacterium
CGCGTTACTTTTTCGCCGACTGCTGAACCCATCGAACCACCGATGAACATCATATCCATCGCGCCGGCAACTGCCGCGTGGTCGCCGATTGCCCCCCGGCCGCAGATGATGGCTTCCGGAAGCCCGGTGGTTACCTTGGCCTGATTCAGGCGTTCGCAGTAAGGCTTGCTATCAACAAATCCGAGTGGATCGATGGAGATCACATCAGCGTCGAGCTCTTCGTAATTTCCGTCGTCGAAAAGCTTCTCCAGGCGTTCCCGGGCACCGATACGAAAGTGATAACCACAGTGAATACAGACTTGAAAGCCGTCTTCCAACTGACCTTTGAAGAGATGCGCTTCGCAGCCGTCGCACTTGACGAAGACATTCTCGGTCTTGACCACGCGCTCTTCTGGTGGCACCGCTTCGATTCGTTTGGTCTTTTTATTGAACCAGGCCATTGATGTAACAGCGGAGATGGTAAGTGTTAAAGCCCGATTAGTAAATCAAGGAATCGTTAAGTTCCGCTAGGCTCACGCGAATCAATGAGTTACGCCGCCGGAATTTTAGAACTCTATCCCTTGTTGAGCCCTTATTCCGGCGGTGAACGGGTGTTTGATTTCCCGCATCTCGGTCACCAAATCGGCCGCCGCAATCAATTCAGGTGGCGCATCACGACCGGTTACCACTATGTGCAGCGCAGGTTGTGCCTGACGCACTTCGTGCAACTCGGCCAGGATCTCCTCCAGCGGGAGCATCTGGTAACTGAGTACATAAACCAGTTCGTCAAAGACGAGCATGTCGTACTCACCGCTGCGCATTTTCTCTACGCAAAGCTGCCACGTCTCGCGTGCGGTCTGTTTGTCCTGTTCGGGGTTCTTGGTGTCCCAGGTGAAGCCGTCGCCCATGGTATGCACTTCAATGCCCAACTCCTCCGCGGCCACATGTTCGCCGTAACGATCAGAGCGCGACTTCATGAACTGGATCATGCAGCATTTCAAACCACGCCCGGCCGCGCGCATCATCAAGCCCAGCGCACAGGTCGTCTTTCCCTTACCGTTGCCCGTATGAACGATCAATAGTCCACGGGTCTGTTCCTGGTAGTCTTCCCGGCGCCACTTGTATTTTTTTTCTTTGACGGGCATTGATCCCGAACAGTAGAAAGCGGAGCCATGAAACCTATCAGAGCTCCGCTCGAGAGGAGTAGTGATTTAGATAACCGACTCGGGTTCAGAATCTCGCAAGGCATCTTCCGTGATGTCCTTCGCTCCATTCGCCCGCTTTACGGCGTCCTGCAACAAGGCAACGATTTCCGATTCTGCTTCTTCCCAACTGCCCTTGAGCGTGCAACCGGCCGCGTTGCGGTGTCCACCACCGCCAAACTTCTCGGCAACCTTGGCGACGTTTACCTCACCTTTCGATCGCAAACTGGTGCGGTAGAGGCCCGGTTCGCATTCCTTGAGCATAGCCACGGCTTCGACTTCTTCTACGGTCAGCGGGTAATTCACAAAGCCGTCGGCGTCCTCATCGGAAGCGCGTGCTTGCTGTTGCATGTCGAGTGTCTGGCGCATGCACGCTACGCGACCGCTCTCATCGCGTCGGGCCGTTGATAAGACTCGACCCATCAATTCGATCCTACTCCAGGGATAACTGGCAAACACTGCCTCAGCAGTCTTGGCTGGCTTAACGCCGGTGCGCACGAGTTCCGAAGCAACCTTGAAAGTCCGTTCAGTCGTGTTCGAATAGTGAAACGAACCGGTGTCGGTAATCAACGCGGTGTAGACGCACTCAGCGATCTCCTTAGTGACGCGGACTCCAGTCGCTTTGCACAGGTTGTAGATCATCTCGCCCACCGCCGAAGCGGTCGAGTCGATCCAGTTGATGGTCCCAAACAGCGCCGTAGTCGAGTGGTGGTCAATATTCACGACCAGCTGTTTATCGAGATCGATCAAACCTGGGCGCGTAATATCCGAACACTCAATCACAAACACTGCGTGATAGCTGGGATCGACGATCGGGGTAACGCGCACTTCGTTGGCGCCGGGCAGTTGTTGATAGGCGTGTGGTACTGGGTCACGCATAATCACTTCGACATCCTTGTCCAAAGCGCGCAACAACCAGTAGAGACCGAGTGAGGAACCTAAACTATCACCGTCGGGACGAATGTGGGAGGTGATCGCAAACCGACTTTTTGCTTCGATCAACTCAACTACTTGACTAAGCATCTTTAACTCAACGGCTGAAGAACAGGGAGATGCACTGATGAATGCTCGAGATCAGCACCAGGCTCCCCGTCCTTCAATCAGTGTCCTTTCCCTTGCTTTCCCATTCCTGTTCAATCTGTTGCAGCAACTGATCGACCCGCTCCCCGTCTTCCTCAACTCGATCGCGCACGAAATGGAGTTCCGGGATGCGCGGGAGATTCAAAGAAAGACCCAACTGCTTACGGACATAGGGAGCGGCATGCTGCAGAGCTGCGAGCGCCGACTTGTGCTCGGCTTCGTTACCGGAAACTGTCACATAGACGCGCGCATCTCGCATGTTATGAGCCAGGCGCACATCGGTGACCGTAACGCCTGTCAGTCGCGGATCTTCCAGTTCATAACCGACGATCTGG
>DATFRK010000532.1:0-5906 GCA_035263325.1 Pyrinomonadaceae bacterium
CGAGCGCCTCCTCTTCGCCGAGAGCAAGACCGAAGTCCACAACCACTGGCTCGCAGTCGCTGGTTAGTATGATATTCGCGGGTTTGATGTCACGATGAACGATTAGGCGGGCATGTGCATGGGCCAGCGCGTCTGCCACGGTTGCGATTATCCTCGCTGCCTCCGTCCAGGATGGGCGATTCTCTTGTAACCATCGGCCGAGATCGAGCCCTTCGAGGTAATCAGAGACGATGTAAACCTGGTCATCCTGCACACCGACGTCGTGGACGGTCACAATCCCGGGATGGTGGAGGCGGGCAAGCTTACGAGCTTCTCGAAGCGACGGCGAATCTTCAGCCTGTAACGATTCTGATCTGGAATGAAGCACCTTGATCGCGACCAAACGATGGAGTTGAGTGTCACGACCAAGGTAGACCGAGCCGTACCCACCTTTGCCGAGTGAGCGCTGTACTTCATAGCGACCAAAGACAGAAGGCGAGCCCTTGGAAAGATCGGGTGCCGAGATGTTTGGCCCACTTGAAGGTAAGGAGACCGTTGGTTCAAGTGGTTCGAAAGGCTGCTGCTCGCTTATTCGGGTATCGTCCTTCGCCTTGGGGCGCGCCTTTTTGTCGGGGGTAGGGCCGTCTGGTGAAAAGCGGCGCGGCATGAAAGGTTACCTTCAATCAGAAAATACGCTTCAGCCTAAAAGCGCTAATACGCGCTGCGCGTTTCTTTCATACCCACCTCGTCAGAGGTGGGTTTTTGATGCTGCAGCCTACTGCGCCGGGTTCGCGTTCCAGCTTCTCTTCATACCCACCTCGTCAGAGGTGCGTTCTTGATGCTGCAGCCTGAGCTTCCCCCCAAAAACTGGACAGTTCCCTAAGGTGATAAAATCGCTGTCGAAATCTGGAGGAACTGATGCCAAAGCAGCGCAAAAACTACACTGCGGAGTTTAAGACTAAGGTAGTGCTGGAAGTAATCAAAGGACAACGAACGATGAACGAGATTGCTGAGCATTACTCGGTTCACCCCAATCAAATCATGCGGTGGAAGAATCAGGCGCTGGCTCATATGCCGAGCGCATTTTCCAATGGCACTACTCAGCGGCAACGGGAAGATGAGCACTTGAAGGACGAGCTCTATCGACAGATCGGGCAGTTAAAGGTCGAGCTGGAGTGGCTAAAAAAAAGAACAAGGGTCGAGAATTGAGCTAAAACGGCAATGGATCGAAGCGTCAAACCAGAACATCAGCATCACTCGTCAGTGCGAGCTGTTGGGATTATCCCGCTCGAGTTTGTACTACGAGCCTATAGGGGTAAGTCAGGAGAATCTGCTGCTGATGCGATTGATCGACGAGCAATATACACGACGACCGTTTTTCGGTTCGCCGAAGATGACCGACTGGCTCCGCAATCAGGGACATCTTGTGAATCACAAGCGGGTAGAACGGCTAATGCGAGTAATGGGACTCCAGGCAATCTGCCCGAAGCCCCGGCTTTCTCAGCCCGCAACGGGTCATCGAATCTATCCTTACCTGCTTCGGGGGGTAAAAGTGGTGCGGCCCAACCAAGTCTGGAGCACCGACATCACCTATATCCGTTTGGAGCGCGGATTCGTTTATTTGGTTGCGGTTATAGACTGGTTCAGCCGTTACGTGTTGTCTTGGGAACTATCAACCACACTGGACACCGGCTTCTGCATTTCGGCTTTGGAATGGGCATTGGCAAGCAGTGCCAAGCCCGAGATCTTCAATACCGACCAGGGCGCTCAGTTCACCAGCATCGAGTTCACCCAACGCCTCGCCAGTCGTTCCATTCAGATCAGCATGGATGGGAGAGGTCGCGCTTTGGACAATGTCTTTGTCGAACGACTCTGGCGCACTGTCAAGTACGAGGAGGTATATCTGAACGATTACCCGAACATCGAAATGGCATTGCACCGACTCAAGGAATATTTCGAGTTCTACAACCGAGAGCGGTCGCATCAGTCGCTCGGGTATTCGACCCCAGAAGCCATATATCTACAGTCAGACAAACTGAATCCAGAGCGCTAGTCGCTCAGCAATGCCGTAGTAGTGAAAGCATGAGTTTTCTTAGGCATAGGGAGCCTCATCAACCCAATGCCTACTTGAGCGAGAGGGCGCGACTCGTGGCCGCGCCCTCACTCATCGCGTTGATGAGTCTCCGGTTGGTTATTCCTGGCGGGTTGCTCTCCAGCATTGCCCGCTTCCGCTTCGCCAACCGAAAGAAGTCTGCTAAACGGGGGGCCTATATACAAGTGATTCCATCCGAGGCAACCCGCAATAATGGCCGGGGCCTGTTCGCAGTACCCAACTATCAAGCGCGATTTACCACCTTAAGAAGGTCGGTTTTCTGTACAAAGGATGGGGGGAAGCTCCATGAACTGTCGAGCGATTTGCTCATCTTTAAGGTGCCTTCTTATCCCTCGTACCCAACCATAACAAGCCATCGATTATCAGGCGATCCTGAATTGGGTTGTTGAGTGTATATGACAACGTCTTGTTGGTAGCGTCATAGTTGTGTTCATAGTCAATGTCGTTGTGACCCATGTTGAAATAAAGCATCTTATAGTTCTTGTTCGTCCAGACAACCGGATAATACCCGCTATGCCAGATCTCGTTCTGTTTTGGCCCGGTACCGAGGGGAAAGCTGGTTGAGTCTATCGAGAGCAGAATGTCTATGTCAGGATTCTGTCGAAGATCTTTTTCCCATCGGTACCACTCATTTGGCGAAGACTTGATTGTTTTAGGCAGGTGGTGAGTCGCCGGATGGCTGCGGTCTTCGACGCGTAGAATCGCCGAGGTAGGTCTCCACGTGTTGCTGACGTATGAGCCTGATCCGAGAAAGGTGTTGTGGTACCAGTCCCAGTTTGCCGGATACGCTGAAGGTGTCAATGCAAAACCGGCAAAGTGAAAGCCCATCCAGGCCCCGCCATGCTCCATGTACGCCTTAAACGCAGCTCGCTGTGCGGGATCTTCGGGACGAGTATCCAGGAAAATGACGATCTGATATTTGGCGAGAAAGTCTGAATTCAGATTCTGCCAATCGGATGTGGTGTCGTAGCTGAAATTGTATTTCCTGGCCATTTCAGGAAACCATCGGTTTGCTTCATGTACAAAGCTGATATGCGCCGGATCCTGTTTGGCGGTGAAGAAAGCTATGACTTTGAACCTCGGATTGCTGTTATTCGCGGTAAGCGCCAAACAGCAAGAGATGAGGGTTGTAATGCTCATTGCGTTGATGGCTGACATCCTAAAAGTCCTATTCACGCTCAACGCTTTCCTATACGTTCAATTTGCTTTGCGCGCCGTTCCGATAACCGAGAGAATAGTCACGAACGGCGCGAAAGCCAACCGAATGGTTCAGGATTGAATGCGCGCAACGCAGAGCAAGTTACCAATGGGCGCCGTCATCACCGTCGTGTGAGTGGGATTCAATCATGAAACTAACTTCGCGTATTCGGGCAGATTTCTTGTGCCCACCCCTCTCGAAGAACCGGTTCCATTCCCCCTCTGTACCGTTTTGGCTGAAGCCGGCGGTTCAAAACACATCCTATTTAACAAACCTGACGCTACCGGTTGCATATGGAAGACGTAACGCGCGCGTGATATAAACCACGCAACACGATTGACTCATCGGCGAATAGCCTACGGAGGTCTCAAATGCGCAATCTCAAAACTGGTAAAGTTCTCAAGGTGCGTGCGATTGGCGGACTCCACGTAGTAACCCTGGCGTGGGATTTTGTCGACGTAAATAGTAGCAAGAAGAAGGAACTGCTTGGGTTTGCCATCGAGCGCGCTGAATACGACAAGGATGGCGTTGAGCTGGAGCGCTACTACCTGCGTGGCATCAAGCGATTTGAGCACAAGGACGAGGGGGCGCCACCGGGGTCTCCGCTCCCAACATCTGAACATCCCATCCAGTCGTTCCAGTGGGGCGATTATACCGCCAAACCCGCTACCACTTATGAGTTTGTGATTATTCCAGCCTATGGTAAGCCGAAGTTACTGCGGCTGGACCGGAACTCCGCGACCGCGATCAAGATAACGACGGAGCCCGAAGCCGAACCGGGCCCGAAGGGCGAGACGAGGCACAATGTTTATTTCAATCGCGGCGTCGCCGGTTCTCAGGCATATGCGCGAAAGTTCGGCAAGACACGTCCAGACCAAGATAAGCCTGAGTCGGAACAGATGAAGTGGCTATCGCGAGGGCTGTTCAAAGCCTTGATCAACTTCATCGGCCGCGCCTCAGGTGAGGATGCGTCCGACTACAAGCTACGGGCAATGCTCTACGAATTCCGTTATCTGCCTGTGGGGAAGGCTTTTAAGGAAGCAGCCGACGCGGGCGCAGATGTTGACATCCGTTATGAGGCACAATCATACATTGATGATAACGAAGCTATGATTGCAAAGGCCAGAATCAAGCGTCTCTGCAAGCCCCAGAAATCGCGCGCCGGTATTCGGCATAACAAATTTATTGTGCTGATCCACAAGGGAAAGCCTGTGGCGGTCTGGACAGGCTCGACCAATATCTCCGCGGGCGGCATATTTGGGCACTCGAATGTCGGACATGAGGTCTGGGACCAGGAAATTGCCAATCGTTATCTGGCCTTCTGGGAGCGGCTCGCGGAGCCCGATGTCACACGCGGGCCTCTGGTGAAGGAGAATCTTGCCGTCGAGCCGACGCCCACAGATGTGAAACTAGCGGATGACCGGATTCTCACACTGTATTCGCCGCGCGACGACAACAAAGAGCTTGAAACCCTCCATTGGTATGCCGATCTGATGAATTCGGCGAAACGCATCATGTGCATGACCTTCGCCTTCAATCTCGACGAGGTTTTCAAAAAGGTGCTGTTAGAAAAGGGCAACACACTTCGTTACGCCGTCTTCGATAAAAACTTGACGGAGGATGTCGCTGATCAGATTGATCAGGTCGGAAACACAGTCATTGCGGCTGGAGCCATCCTGAAAGAAGGCGACCTAGAAAACTTCATTGGCGAACACCTGACCGGATTCAACAAGAACCGGTATATCCACGATAAATTCATACTGGTCGATCCGCTAAAGAAGCGTCCCATTGTCGTAACAGGAACTGCGAATTTCAGTGGACCGTCTCAATCCGCAAACGACGAGAACATGCTTGTCATTTCGGCTGATACCCGTGTAGCGGACATATACTTCGGCGAGTTCATGCGGGTGTTCGATCACCTATATTCAAGGTATATTGTCGGTGTCATGCAGAAAAAGGGTACAAGCGATAGCAAGGCAGGGTTCCTCAAGGAAAAAACCGAGGAATGGCTGCCGCCTCATTTCAAGGCTCGGGGAAGGAAGGATTTGAGAAGACGGTATTTCATGGAGGATTGAGGGTTCGTAAGGCCGCTGCCGAAAGACGGCAGGGGCTCAGTTTCGTTATTTTCATACCCACCGCACCACGCACATCAATTCGCTGTTGCAGGCGAAACAAGTGGATACGTGATCATCAATTTCGCTGGTCTACATTTCGAATGGCATCACATCCGATGGATGATACGCATCTTCAAGGATTCGATTTTCCGCCTGCCTATCTGCGCGGAGGTTTGTTCTTTCGAGAGGTGATCGCCAATGGATACAATTGTCGCGAACGCGAACCTGGATTGGACGTGGGTCCGGGCGCCGGAACCTACAAACAAAGCGATCTGGACACCGGCGAACGCTGTTTTTAGTACGTTCGAGTGTTGACTCAGTGGCGAGGTGCTCGATCGGCAGCTTCAGCTATTAACCGTGCAATAGTAGAGGCCGGCGCGAGACCATAACTTCGGGTCCAATACCTGGCCGGCTCGTTGCCCACCAGAATGATTGGTGAGTGATTGTTCTTGTCGCTCACATAGGCGCCCAGCCCGCTCAGTAACTTGTCAATCTCAGGCTT
>DATFRK010000533.1:0-6572 GCA_035263325.1 Pyrinomonadaceae bacterium
AAATCAATGAAGCGCTTCCCTTCCGGCGTATAGAAGTAAATGCCTTTCGCGCGGGCTACGGGAATAGGATCCACCGCAGCCTGGGCGGACCATTCAAAAAGTGTATGACGACGGCAGAGATCGACGATCTCCTGCCCTGACAAGGATTGGGTTGTAGTAGTCATAGGGGAGAGTATATCCGCAGATTATGCAGATTAGAAAAGTCCTCGTTCGACTTACACCAAAGGTGTTCGCGAATCTCAGCCCGGGGTTGGCAGAGAGTTGAGTTTCTAACAAGTAGTGGGTACGGAGAAGTTGTGGAGGGCCTTAGGCGATCTTGGCTTGCTTCTTCAACTCAGACCGCACACTACGCGCATAAGTCTTGCCGTTAGTCTCACCCATTTGGAAATACGGTCGTAACCGATGCAGCGTGTTTTGCAACCCGTGCTGAATATGTTCCCGCATAGCCTCACCAGCCGCTGCTGAGTCACCCTTCACTAGCACATCAATCAGCTCCTGGTGACGCCGCGGGGGCCTATCAGATGAAAGTGTGCGCGGCACGCAAAGCCATGTCGAGCTCAAGGCGTGGTTCTTTTCAATCGCTTCGGAAAGGGCCGGGCAGCGAGCGTAATCGGCAATACTGCGATGGAGCTTGTCGTGTAGGGTCTGGTAAAGAAAATGATCACCATTGGGTTGTACAGAAAGTACATCAACGCGAGCAGCGAGCTTTTGTAACTCCGTGCGCTCCTGGGGCGTGGCCGTTTCCGCGAAGAGTCGCGCCGACTCTACCTCCAGAGCTTCACGCACAATGTAGTGACCGCGTACGTCTTGTTCAGTTGGAATCCTAACCCGGGTACCTGCTCGCGGGCGACTTTCAAGCAAGCCTTCGAACTCCAGTCGCAGACACGCCTCCATCACCGGCAACTGGCTCATGCCGAGTTCGGCAGCCAGTTTTCTACGCGAGATAACCTTGCCGATGGGCAGCTCACCCCGAAGAATCCGCTGGCGCACGATCAAGTAGGCTTCACCGGCAAGCGTGCGATCTACTTCTGAACCCTTCATCCTCTCTTATCGCTCCACCAACGTAGCAGTTAGGACGCGCAATTCGGCGCAAATATGTACCGCCAACCGCGAGTCCTGTCAATCATTATTCGTTTGCCTGGCAGTCTGGTCTAACCTGACCAATTGAGCTACGAAAAATTCCCGGATTGTTCGCTCTGTATAGGTCAGTTTCTCACAAGAAGCAGACGCTTGTAAAATTCCAAACCTTCGTTGCAAAGCGCATAAACACGGGATATCTTGCAAAATTCCACCTGAGACCGCACGTCAGGTCTGCCATATCAGAAATGTAAAACGATCTTGACGGCATTCGGGTGCGGTGTCATACTCCGCGCGCATCTAGCGCAAACCAGGCAGCGTTGCAAATCACACCCCTTTCGAGCGACTCGAGACGCTGCGCGAAATGTTACTCCGACACTTTGAGGTAGACCATGAGCACGCAGACTTCTGAGCAGCCTCTCGTGAGTATCAGCGACGAGTCTTGGGAAGCCATCCAGGGTGCCTACGACTTGCAAGTGCATGTTGCTCCCGATGTGATACCTCGACGCACCGACGACGTTGAGCTGGCGGAAGATTTTCTGGCGCGGGGACTACGCGGCTTCGTCTTGAAGTCCCACTACCTACCGACTGCTGAACGAGCCAAGGTTGTCGCTCGTGCTGTTCCTGGAATCGAGTCTTATGGCGCCATCGCTCTCAACCACAGCGTCGGCGGCCTGAATCCGGTAGCCGTCGAGATTGCGGGCCGCTCGGGCAACAAGATTGTCTGGATGCCAACCGTGGATGCCGCCAACGAAACTGCCGGTAGACCAGACGGTGGCTCAGATAAGCTTCCCTTTTGGGCCAAGATTCAACGCGAGATTGCCGCCGCCGGCATTACCAGGCCACCTATGAGTGTGCTCGATGCAAACGGCAAAATTTCCGAGGACGTAAGACACTGTCTCGAACTAATTGCCAAACACAACATGATTCTGGCCACCGGGCACCTTGGTCGTCATGAGATATTTCCCCTAGTCAACAAAGCAAGAGTTCTCGGGGTGGAAAAAATCATCATCACCCATGCGGAATTCCCCTCGCAGAATCTTTCGGGAGCAGAGCAACAAGAACTCGCCAGCATGGGTGCGATCATCGAGCATTGCTTCACCACTTATCACACCAACAAGGCGCCCTGGGAAGCAGTCTTCGCTAACGTTCGCCAAGCCGGCGTCGACCACTGCCTGCTTTCAACTGACCTTGGTCAGGCAACCAATCCACCAGTGGCCGAGGGGTTTGCGCTGTTCGCGCAAAAGTTTCTCCATGCCGGATTCAGCGCTAGAGAGATTAATAAAATGGCCGCCGTCATTCCTGCCAATCTATTGAAATGAGTACAGACAAAAACGACACCGTCCTGGTGATAAGTGCCCACGCCGCCGATTTTGTTTGGCGCGCGGGGGGCGCCATCGCTCTCTACCACTCACGCGGCTGCCACGTGCGCGTCCTCTGTCTTTCTTACGGCGAACGTGGTGAGTCGCAAAAGCTCTGGCGCGAGCCGGGCATGACGATAGAACGGGTTAAGCAAGCCCGTCGCCTGGAAGCTGAGCGCGCCGCGGAAGTCCTCGGAGCTGAGATCCGCTGCTTCGATGCCGGCGACTACCCGCTCAAGCCAACTGACGAACTGCTTGACGAGCTGGTCCAGGAGTTCCGCCGTCTGCAACCAACCATCGTGTTGACCCATGCGCCAAACGATCCCTACAACGGCGACCATCCAGAGACGGCCCGGCTGGCACTGAATGCCCGCGTGTACGCTCAGGCGATGGGTTACCCGAGTGAGCATAAGCACCTGGGCGCGCCGCCAGTTTTCCACTTTGAACCACACCAACCTGAGATGTGCGACTTTAAGCCGCAAGTCCTGCTGGACATCACCTCGGTGTTCGATCGCAAACGCAAAGCAATGGAATGCATGGAAGCGCAAGAACACTTGTGGGAGTACTACACGCAGTTGGCGTTACGTCGCGGTACGCAGGCGGTAAGAAACTCAGGCCGGAAAGAGATCAGGTATGCCGAAGCGTACCAGCGGACCTACCCGCAAGTGACGGATAAATTCTCATGACACACCGAATCATCCGGCACAACGCGCGTCCCGAAGTCGCTGTGGTCCAGGCGTTGGGCACGCAGGGAGTGGCGACGGTGCACGAGGCACAAGGGCGCACCGGTTTAATGAGACCTTATCTGCGACCGATTTACTCAACCGCCAGAGTGGCTGGCCCGGCAGTGACCGTGTCCTGCCAACCGGGCGACAACCTCATGATTCATGCGGCTATTGAAGTCTGTCAGGCTGGGGACGTGCTCGTGGTCGCGCCGACATCTGACTCAACCGACGGAATGTTTGGTGAACTGCTGGCAACATCCTGCCGGGCGCATGGAATCGCCGGGCTGGTCATTGATGCCGGCGTGCGGGATGTCACCGAGATCGCTTCGCTGAAGTTTCCTATCTGGGCCAAGGCGATTTCGGCCCAGGGAACAGTGAAAGCCAGCGCCGGTTCGATCAACGTCGAGATCGTCTGTGCCGGTGCGGTGGTGCGACCTGGCGATGTCGTGGTGGGCGACGAAGATGGAGTAGTAATCGTGGCCAGAGAGCGCGCGGCCGAGGTGCGTCAAAGCGGCGCAGAACGAATCGCCAGAGAACAAAGAACACGCGTGCGTTTGAGCGCCGGTGAACTGGGCCTGGATTTTTATGACCTGCGCGCAAAATTGAAGGAGCTCGGAGTGGAGTACGTCAACGAGGAGGAGCATGATGGGTGAAATTGTCGCAGCCATGGCGACCTGTCATGCGCCGCAACTATTCACTTACCCGCCGGACGAAGATCGCATTCAGCTTGACGCAACCGTAAAGGCAATGCGCGAGCTGGGCACGGTGCTCGACGAGACCCAGCCTGACGTGGTTGTCTTCCTCGGTAGTGATCACCTGGAAACGTTCTCCCTCAACTGTGTTCCAACATTCGCTATCCTCGCCGGTAATCGAGCCGTTGCCAGTTTTGCCGGGAGAAATTACGACCTGCCAATTCATCGTGAGCTGGCCGATAACTTTTTGCAGCAGTTGATAGCTGCGGGCTTCGATATGGCCTACTCCGAAGACGCAGTGCTGGGCCATAGCTTTGCGGTTCCCTTCGAGTACGTGCTGGGAGATCGAAATATCCCAGTCGTTCCCTTTCACACCAACGTTTACCTGCCGCCGTTACCCAGCCCCAAACGATGTGCTGCCCTGGGCCAGGAAATAGCCCGGGTGATTGCTGACCGTCCTGAACGAGTGGCCCTCGTTGCGAGCGGCGGCATGTCGCATTATCCCGGCACCTGGAAATACTCGGATCCCGAGTTTGAATTTGATGGCTGGATGATTAGCCAACTTGAGCAAGGCAACGTCGCCGCTTTACTCGATATGACCGTCGAGCAACTGGATGAGGTTGGCAATACTGAACTACTTAACTGGGCCATGTTGTTCGGGGCGATTGGCGATAGTCATGGCGAACTCCTGCAGTACACCGCAACCTGGCACCACGGACATGCGGTCATGCGTTTTCTTCCCGGCAGCGCCTCAGTGCCCGCGGCAGACCTTGAGAAAAGCGCATATCGCTTTAAGAACCAGGGCTTCGAGTTTTACAAACACCCGCCAGCCTCCGCCTACAAATTGAACAAGTTGCTATTTGAAGTACGTCACGACGCTCAACTACGACGTCGTTTATTGACCGAGTTAGACAAAGTGGCAACGGAATGGGATTTGACAGCCAGCGAGAAAGAGGGCGCGCGGGCCATCGCCTCAGTAGGAACTACGCCGAAGATCAGTGACAACGCGGCAGTGTTGGTCCAGGCGGGAGCCCATCCGCTGCAGGCGTTGATGTCACTGCATGCGGTGCACGGTGAGTTCAAGGAGTTACAAAGTCAGCAGAGGAGCAATTCAGCCAAGGAATAATGAGCCGATTGAAAGATCGAGTGGCAATAGTGTCAGGCGCTGCGAGCGGTATTGGGCGCGCAATCGCGGTGCGCCTGGCGGCCGACGGCGCCGCAGTTGAAATTCTCGACATCCAGGATGCAGCCTCAACCTGCGACGAAATACGTGAGGCCGGCGGTGTGGCTGATTCTCAACGATGCGACGTTACCGATGAAGCTCAGATCGCCCAGGCCTTGAAAGCCATTGAGACGCGCCACGGTCGGGTGGACATCCTGGTCAATAACGCCGGTATTCTGTCTGGCCGCCAGCCATGGCACACACTGTCGTACGAAGAAGTTAATCGCTTCATTCAGATTAACTACATCGGCTACTTCCTGGTTTCGAAAGCTACCTATCCGTTGCTCAAAAAAAGTGCGCACGGACGCGTCATCAACGTCGCGTCGCGCACTTATTTCCTGGCCAATCCAGGACAGATGGCTTATGTCGCAGCCAAGGGCGCAGTCATGGGTATGACCAGGGTAATGGCGAAGGAAATGGGTGACGACAACATAACCGTGAACGCTGTCGCGCCCGGCATGGTTGCGACCCCCGGCACCGAAGCACATTCCAATGAGGAGGCTTTTAATCGCGTAATGATGAACCAGGCGATCAAGAAGCGAAGCCGGCCCGAACATCTGGCGGCGTTGATCGCGTTCCTGGCCACTGATGACGCGGAGATGATCACCGGTCAAATGATCCTGTGCGACGGCGGTGGTTATATGCACTGAGATGAGCGATCAACTAAAAATCGGCTTTATCGGATTCGGCGAAGCGGGATTCACGTTGGCGATGGGCTTACGCAGCGTCGGCATCGAACAGATCTGCGCCTACGACATCAAGTCCGAGACACTCGAACCAGGTAAAAAGATTCGCCAGCGGGCAGCTGAGAGTCACACCCGGTTGTTGGATTCGCCGGCAGATGTCGCCCAGGCTAGTAACTTGATCCTTTCGACCGTCACGGCGGATGCAGCAACCAGCGCGGCAACGCAAATTGTTGAGTCTCTCGAGCCACACCACCTTTATGTCGATCTGAATTCAGTCTCACCGGCGGTGAAGCGAAGGATTGCAGAGATCGTTACGGACCACGGCTCTCGTTTTGTCGAAGGGGCCATCATGGCTGCGGTTAAACCCCACGGACACCGCGTGCCGATCTTGCTCGGCGGTATCCATGCCTCAGCTGTTTTGGATTTGCTTGGACCTCACGGGATGCGACTTGAAGTGGTGTCCGAGCAAGTAGGGGCGGCCGCAGCTGTAAAGATGTGTCGCAGCATAGTGGTGAAAGGGTTGGAGGCGTTGTTGTTTGAATGTGCCCTCGCCGCTCGTCGCTATGATGCCGACGAGCGCGTATTCGCTTCGCTGAATGAGTCATTGCCTGGTCAGGATTGGACCAAACTCGCCGGCTACATGGTCTCGCGGGTGCTTGAGCATGGTGAACGCAGGGCTCGCGAAATGGAAGAGGTTGCCGAGACGCTGCGGGCGGCGGGTATTGAGCCAATTATGGCTCAAGCGACGGCCCGCCGACAGGAACTGGGCGCTCAGCTCAATGATTTTGCCGGCAACGTACCGGAAAACT
>DATFRK010000534.1:0-4617 GCA_035263325.1 Pyrinomonadaceae bacterium
CCGATCACTGACGGGCTCGCTCCCACTGACCGCTGCGCAAGAGCGCGAGGCCGACCGCCGGCGAGCCATCGCCATTGGAGATCCACAGCGCACCATGCGGGCCCGCTTCGGTGGACGCGGAAGTTGGTTCGCAGCCCACCCAAATGACTTCGTGTCGCATCAGACCGCCGCGAATAGTACACGCCCGAATTAAGCGAAGTTGTATGGAAGAGAAGCTAGACTGAGAACCCTGGAATGGTTTGCGAACATCTCTCACCACTCGAGCAAGCACTACTAAACCGCGGCATCACTGAAACTTTTCGCGGCCAAGCATGGTCCATGAATTGTCGCGAGTGGGTGTACTTTGATTGCTTCCTCGACCTCGACAGTATTCGCCGGCACCTGTCTTTTCCTGATTTTGTTCAAGACCACTCGCACCGCGGGACTCACGATGGTCAGGAACGCGGACTAGTTTGCACTGTCTGTAAAGATGCGATTATGGGTTTTTACGAACCAGTATCGGGAAAGCCTATCTTTCAAGGATGAAAAAGGTGAGCCACAGATTACGTAGATTTCCTACCTATCTGCATAGGCACTTTGAAATCTGCGTAATCTGTGTAATCTGTGGATCTACAGCGCTGCCAGGTTAAAGGCGAGGTTGAACTCTTTGTAGAGGTCGTTAAAGTCGCGCAAGGCAATTTCCAGGATGCGCGGCAACTCTTCCAGGTCATTGACGTTCACTACCGCGTTGACGTGGTTGAGAAAGGCGGCGTGCGCATCCATGGTGCGTAGCGTCGGCGAAATCAACACAAAAAATATGCGCCGCCGCTGATTCGGGCGCAACACATTAATTTCCCGGACTACGAACGCCGCGCCCTGCTCGCCCGCGTCAAACTGTGGATCAAGGAGCACGAGCTGCAAGTCGTTGCCGCGCATGCGCTCCAGTGCTTGCCTACAATCTCCCGCCACGAAAACCTGGCAACCACTTTCCGTCAAACCGCGCGCGATGGGTTCGCGATGGATCTCTGAGGTGCAGACCAATGCTTTACGCTGTTGCCAGGAGGTAAGGGCATGCGGGCTATCGACACCAATCTTCTGCCCCTTACTCAGCAGGTCGGCGAGCAGGCGCATAACCTCACTGGTCGAATCAGCCGCACGGATGTTTTTGGCGCTCCCGGCAACTTCGTAAGCCGGGGCAGCCTTGGCATGTTCGTAGCGCACCCGTTCGGTCGACGGCGATGAGCCAACCGCCAGCGCACTCTGTTCCGCAGCCGGGTGGGGCGCGCTCGAGTTGATTGTCTGACCGCATTTCGGGCAGCGGATCGTGAATGGAGGAGGAGACTTTTCTTCGTCTACCTGGAGTCGCGTCGTACAGTGGGGACAGGAAATGATCATGTTGGTTTACTCAATGAGACCCAGCATGGAGCCAGACTCGGAGAACTGGCTCGCGGGCAGTCGATCCACTTCGCCGCGAATGAAATCTTCAGCCGCAGTCATGCCCTTTAATGACAACAACAGATTGTTCTGGTTGGTAGCGAAGGCCAGGCCATCTTCGAGAGTGATTACCTTCGTCTCTATCAACTCTTTGATGACGGTGTCGAAATCCTGCATGCCATCGAGCTTGCCGTCGCGCATCGCATCGAGCAGTGACTTACCTTCGTCTTCGCCGACCTCGATGTACTCCCGGGTACGCGGACTCGATCGCAGAATCTCTACGACAGGCACCCGCCCACGACCATCAGCGCGGGGAATGAGACGTTGGGAAATGATGTAACGAAAGGTCTGCGCGAGTCGCGTGCGAATCACCGCCTCTTCATTCTTCGGGTAAAGACCGATGATGCGATCGACCGTCTTGGACGCATCGATCGTGTGCAAAGTGGAAAGCACCAGGTGTCCGGTCTCAGCGGCTTCGAGAGCAATCTCGGTGGTTTCAAAATCACGCATCTCGCCAATGAGAATTACTTTAGGGGCCTGTCTCAGGGTCGCGCGCAGCGCCGAGGGAAAGTCTTTCGTATCTTGGCCCACTTCACGTTGATTGATCGTGGAGTTCTTGTGCGAGTGCAGGTACTCGATCGGATCTTCGATAGTGACCACGTGATAGTGCTTCTTCTCGTTAATGATGTCGATAATCGCAGCCTGCGTCGAGCTCTTGCCTGAGCCCGTCGGACCAGTAACGAGAACGATACCGTTGCGCAGTTCGGCAATGTCCGCAAGGTGGGCCGGCAGAGCCAATGATTTGAGGGTGGGAATGTCGGTAGGGATCACCCTCATCACGATCGAGTAAACACCACGTTGCTGAAAGATGTTGACCCGGAAGCGAGCGCGGGATGGCAGTGAGTAACTCAGGTCGGCAGTGCCGGTGCGCGCCAGTCGTTCGGCGGCGTCGGGATGACCGTTGAGGAGAGTTAAGGCAATGATCTCGGTCTGGTACGGACTCAGTTTCTGCATCCCGAGAGGTTGCACCGGGGTCAATTTGCCATTGATTTCCACCTGGGGATGCTGCCCGACCGAGAAGTTCAGATCGCTGATCTTGTCGGAGACCAAAAGCATTCGCTCAATTATGGGCGGTAGATCAAAAAAGCTCATTTGTTGGTGTTGGATCTCCGGGAATCGAAGAGCTGAACGCGGGTGCCGGAAAGAGGTGAGCCAAAGGTTGACGCGTCACCTGGAAAAGCAGAGCGATTCTCGCGCATAACAATGCTAAACGCAAGAAAAATATGTTGGCTAGCTTAGTGAAGTTGCGCGAAAGAGCAGTTGAGTGCGGTTGTGGATGTCGCCTCGGGTTGACAACAAGGCGGCGATGACCGCGACAGAGTCGGCTCCAGCATCGATCACCAGGGGCGCACTACGGTGATCGATGCCCCCTATCGCCACCAGGGGAATATCGCCGACGATCGCGCGCACCTCCTGCAAACCTTCCAGGCCCAGCACAGCGGCTGTGTCCTGCTTGCTGGTCGTGCCGAAGATCGGACCAATTGCGAGGTAGTCGATCGGCTGATCGAGGGCTGCTCTTGCTTGTTCTACATTGTGGGTGGAGAAACCGATGATTGCTTCGGGTCCCAGGATCTTACGCGCCGCGGCTGGAGGCATGTCGTCTTGTCCCAGGTGAACTCCATCCGCGTTGAGGGCCAACGCCAGGTCAACGCGGTCGTTGATGACCAGCCGGCAATGGTGTTGTCGAGCGATCTCCAGGGCTAGTTGCGCTTGCGCAAAAAAGGTCGCCGGAGGTGCATTTTTTTCGCGGAGTTGAATGAGAGAAGCGCCGCCGGCGATCAGGGCCTCAACCTGTTTCGCGTGGCTCAAACCCGAGATAGCAACGTCGGTCAGGGGATAGACCCTGGGAGGTGGAGTCGCCAACATCTGGTAGTCTCAGGCGCCGTCGGAGTCTTTCTTCTTCGGTCGTTGATTGGCGGGCAACACTCGCTTTCGCAGGCGAATCGATTCCGGAGTGACTTCCACTAACTCATCATCGGCAATAAATTCCAGCGCCTGTTCCAGCGAAAGCTCTTTTGGCGGCACCAGTCGCATCGCCTCGTCGGCTGTGGAGGCGCGCATGTTAGTCAGCTTCTTCTCCTTGATTGCATTCACATCAAGATCCACCGCTCGCGCGTTCTCACCGATGATCATCCCTTCGTAAACTTTCGTTCCCGGTCGCACAAACAACAGGCCGCGCTCCTGCAAATTGTAGAGCGCGTACGTGGTCGTCGCGCCGGTGCGATCTGCGACCAGGGAACCGCTCGCTCGACTGCGCATTGCACCCTGCCAATCACCCCAACGCAAAAACATAGTGTTGAGGAGTCCCGTTCCCTTTGTCTCGGTGAGAAACTCGCTGCGGAAGCCGATCAGTCCACGTGATGGGGTCTCGAACTCCAGGCGCACGCGACCGGTACCGTGATTGACCATCTTGGTCATTTGCCCGCGCCGCCGCCCCAAAGCTTCGGTGATCACGCCAATGAATTCATCGGGACAATCCACCACTACTGCCTCGATCGGTTCGAGCACTTTGCCATTGACTTCACGCGTCAACGCCTCGGGTTTGGAAACCTGCAGTTCGTAACCTTCGCGACGCATCATCTCGATCAGGATGGCCAGCTGTAGTTCCCCGCGCCCCGATACTTTGAACTGATCCGGAGAATCAGTCTCCTCCACTCTAATGGCGACGTTACCGAGAATCTCCTTGTCGAGCCGTTCCTTCACTTGCCTGGACGTTACAAAGCGACCTTCCTTGCCGGCGAAGGGTGAATTGTTCACGCCAAAAATCATGGCGATGGTTGGCTCGTCGACGGCAATGGCCGGCAATGGTTGTGGGTTGTCGACGGAGGTGATGGTGTCGCCGATATGAATGTTCTCGATGCCGGCCAGGGCGACAATCTCACCGAAGCCAGCGCGGTCAACTGGTTCGCGTTTCAATCCTTCAAACACGTACAGCTGCGAGACGCGTGTCTTCTCAACCGAGCGATCGGGTTTTACCACCATCACTTGATCGCCAACCTTGATCTCACCGGAGAAGACTCTGCCGATCGCCAGGCGACCCACGTAGTCGTTGTAATCGAGATTCGCGACCAGCAACTGGAGCGAGTCGTTCCGCAGTTCTTTTGGCTCAGGAATAGTGGCCACGATTTGCTCGAAGAGTGGTTG
>DATFRK010000535.1:0-5092 GCA_035263325.1 Pyrinomonadaceae bacterium
GTCACTATAATGCGCCCCACTTACAAGCGCCTGGCCCGGCAGGTAGGCGCAAAAAAACACGAAAACCAAGAACCCAGAATGGCGACTCCAATCAGATGGAAACAAAGAAGTCGTGCCCTGCCATACGGCGTTTCTAGTCGACCAGATACCCCTCTTCGTTCTCTCGCTCTCAGTTTGACCCAGGCAGCTCGAGCGGCCTTAACAGAGCCGTACATGCTCACGGTTGAACATCAACGAATCCAACTGCGACGCCTGCCCAAGGCCTTCACTGGATTCCGCATTGTGCAGCTATCAGACGTGCATCATGGCCCGTTTTCGAGTTGCGAACAGATTGAAAGGGCGGTGGAAACTGCTAACAGATTAAAGCCGGATATCGTCGCTCTTACCGGGGACTACATTTCCCGCGAGCGCGAATACGCCGCACCATGTGCGGAAATGCTCGGCCGGCTAAGGGCTCGTCACGGAGTCTATGCGGTGTTGGGAAATCATGACCATTGGACAGACGCAGCCTTGATTACGGATCTGTTTCGCGCTGAAGGCATCCATGTCTTGATTAACGAGGGAATGCGTTTCGAATACCGGGGATCTGCCTTCTGGTTGGCGGGCGTCGACGACACTATGGTGGGGCTCGAAGATATCCCGTTGGCCCTGGCTGGTGCGCGTGAGGACGAAATAAAGCTCCTGCTGGCCCATAATCCGATCGTTTTACGCCGCGCAGCACGTGCCGGCGTCGACTTGGTATTGAGTGGTCACACACATGGAGGTCAGGTGGCTCTCAGGTCGGAAAAGAGTGCCTCCGGACGACCGCGTCGTCGCTTGTTGAAAGGTTTAGGCCGACAGGGTCAAACGCAGATTTACGTCAATCGCGGCTTGGGGACCGTCGTTTTGCCAATCAGATATGGATGTCCACCAGAAGTGTCCCTGCTGGAATTGCAATGCGCCTAAACAGATTCTTCCAATCCTTAGGGCGCCGATAGAGCAACACCGAAGCGTCACCAAATCCCCGCAAATGTCCTCCCGGATCGTTACCGTCCCCAATCTACTCACCGTCTTCCGGATGGTCCTGATTCCGGTCTTTGTTTCGCTGCTGTTTTACAGGCGCTTTGGTCTGGCGCTCGCAATTTTTGTTCTGGCTGGCATCACCGACGGACTCGATGGACTGTTGGCCCGCCGCTTTGATCAGCGTTCCCAACTAGGCACCATTCTCGACCCCATTGCCGACAAATTGCTGCTGGTGACTTCCTTCGTCGTGTTATCGATGAGAAGTATTTTCCCGCAACCTATGCCGAGCCATCTGCCCGTGCCGTTTTGGGTCACCGTCGCGGTTATCAGCCGGGATGTTTTCATTATTGTGGGCGCGGCGGCCATCAACATGGTCACTGGCTTTCGTGGCTTTCGTCCTTCCCTGCTGGGGAAAATCAACACCACAGTGCAAATCATTGCCATCGGGGCCATTATCTTCGCCGCGAGCGTCCCGTACGGTACCGGTTACTACCTGCCCACCCTCTATACCACGGTGTTTGCGATGGCTCTTTTGTCGGGCGCCCATTACGTTTTCTTTGTCTCTAAACTTCTCAACGAAGACCGCAAATAGACAGCACTTCCCTCCAACCCATTGCAAATGGTTGAGTTTGAGCCGCTTCTTAAAGTTGACAATAAGGCACTCAGGTATTATATTGACGCAGCGTTCAAGTGGTTTGCTGCGGGCGGGACCTTTCAACGATAGCCCTGAAGCCCCTTGGGTGCAGGAGAAGGGGCTAAATACTCCACAAAAATTGCGGTTTTTGGAGAACAAAAAGATATGAGCAAGATTATTGGCATTGACTTAGGCACGACAAATTCGGTCGTCGCGGTGATGGAGGGTGGCGAGCCTACTGTTATCACAAACTCTGAGGGCGGTCGTACAACACCTTCGGTGGTGGCCTTTACCAAAGACGGCAGCCGTCTGGTTGGTCAGGTAGCTAAACGACAGGCGGTCACCAACCCTGAAAACACCGTCTATTCGATTAAGAGATTTATGGGGCGCCGTTATAACGAAGTGGGCGAGGAGATCAAGCAGGTACCCTACAAAGTGCAAGGCGCGGGCAATGGCGACGTTCGCATCCTCGCCGGCGGCAAGGAATGGAGCCCACCTGAGATCTCGGCAATCATCCTACAGAAGATGAAACAATCAGCCGAAGATTACCTCGGGCAAAAGGTCGACAAGGCGGTGATCACCGTTCCGGCATATTTCAACGACTCGCAACGTCAGGCCACCAAGGATGCGGGCAAGATTGCCGGCCTGGAGGTCATGCGTATCGTCAATGAGCCGACGGCTGCGGCGCTAGCCTATGGTCTTGATAAGAAGAAAGATGAAACCATCGCGGTGTTTGACTTCGGTGGGGGAACGTTTGACGTTTCGATTCTGGAAGTTGGCGAAGGCGTAGTCGAAGTTAAGTCGACCAACGGCGACACGCACCTGGGTGGTGACGACATCGATGAACGACTGATCGAGTGGATCATCGACGAGTTCAAGAAGGATCAAGGTATCGATCTCTCGCACGACAAGATGGCCTTGCAACGCTTGAAGGAGGCTGCTGAGAAAGCAAAGATCGAACTCTCGAGCACCATGGAGACTGAGGTCAATCTGCCCTTTGTGACGGCGGACCAGTCGGGACCAAAGCACTTGGCGATGAAACTCACCAGGGCTCGTTTTGAACAGTTAGTCGATCCGATTCTTTCGAAGCTCAGGTCACCGGTCGAACAGGCCCTCAAAGACGCCGGCCTCGATGCGAAGAAAATTGATGAGGTCGTGCTCGTCGGTGGCTCAACACGTATTCCGAAGGTTCAGGAGATCGTCAAGGAAATGTTTGGCAAGGAGCCAAACAAGAGTGTGAACCCTGACGAGGTGGTGGCCATTGGCGCTGCCGTACAGGCGGGCGTTCTCTCCGGCGAGAAGACGGATATCCTGCTGCTGGACGTGACGCCGTTGAGCCTGGGCATTGAAACCCTGGGTGGCGTGTTCACGAAATTGATTGAACGCAACACTACGATCCCAACCCGTAAGTCTGAGATCTTCTCGACTGCGTCCGACAATCAAACGTCGGTGGAGGTTCACGTCCTCCAGGGTGAGCGTCCGATGGCCAGTGATAATCGCACGCTGGGCAAGTTTCACCTGGTAGGAATTCCGCCTGCGCCTCGGGGCATGCCCCAGGTAGAAGTGACCTTCGATCTTGATGCCAACGGAATCGTGAATGTCTCCGCGAAAGACATGGGTACCGGTCGCGAGCAGAAGATAACGATTACCGCTTCGTCCGGTCTGGCGAAGGATGAGATCGACCGAATGATGAAAGATGCCGAGTCTCATTCGGCCGACGATGCGCGAAAGCGGGAAGAGATTGAAGCCCGTAACCGGCTTGATGGTCTGGTCTACCAAATGGAGAAGACTCTCAACGAGAATCGGGAAAAAGTCGGCGCGGTTGCCGGTGAGGTAGAATCAGCGATTGCCGAGGCGAAGAAAGCGCTGGCCGAAGGTGGCGTGGAAAAACTTAACGACGCTTTCAACCAGCTGCAAACCTCGTCTCATAAACTTGCCGAGGCTCTTTATCAGCAGGCGCCGCCACCGGGAGGTGCTGAAACTGGTGGTGGTGAACAGGCGTCCGCTGCCGGTGCGTCATCCTCCAGTGGCTCAGGCGACGACAATGTCATCGACGCAGAATACGTTGACGTAGACGACAACAAGTAAGGCAGTTCGATTGTTGATTGCCAATTGCCGATTTGAAGAGGCGGAGAGGAAATAGTCGCTCCGCCTTTTCTTCAATCCCGAGCTTCGCGAAACAATCGATAGGCGAAATCGTAAACGACCTATGGCCAAGCAAGACTATTACGAACTACTCGGGGTGAAGCGCGACGCCAAGCCGGAAGAGATCAAAAAGGCTTACCGGCGGATGGCGCGCAAGTATCACCCGGACGTGAATCCCGGAGATAAGGCTGCCGAAGAACGGTTCAAACTGACTTCTGAGGCTCACGACGTGCTCTCGGATCCCAAGAAGCGAAGTGTTTACGATCGCTTCGGAGAGTATTCGGACAATCTGGCTGACGCCGCGGCCAGGGGCGCCGGACCGGCAACTGGAAGGGCCCATCCCGGCTTCGATTTTACCGGTTTTGATTGGGGTGCTGGTTCAACCACCTCGAGCGGTGGCAGTAGCTTCCGCGATATCTTCGCTGATCTGTTTGGTTCAGGCTCCGCCAAAGAGAAGGAACCTCCACGTCCTCAGCCACAACGTGGTCGGGACATCGAGATGCCCCTGGCCCTTTCATTCGAAGAATCTATCAAAGGGTTGACGACCAACATTACGGTCAATCGTTCGGAGCAATGCTCGCGCTGCAACGGCGCCGGCGACATCGGTGGTCCGGTCACCGTCTGCTCAACCTGTAAGGGATCCGGCCAGGTACAACGCGCTGGCGGGCGCCTGCGATTTGCGCAAGAGTGCCCGGACTGCGGCGGCTCTGGCAGACGTCGTTCACCGTGTTCCCTGTGCAAAGGGAAAGGCACATTGCCGAAGACCGAGACAGTTAAGGTTCGCATTCCCGCCGGCGTGGAAACGGGATCTCGAGTGAGGATTCCTGCAAAAGGTGAAGGGGGGCGATTGGGGGCCCCGGCGGGCGATTTGCACATCATCACTAATGTTGGACAACACAAGTATTTCACGCGCAAGGGCGACAATATTTATGTGACTGTTCCCATCACTGTTCCGGAGGCAGCGCTGGGAGCAAAAATTGAAGTACCCACGGTGGAGGGCAAAACTCAGTTGAGAATCCCACCGGGAACACAGTCGGGGCAGAAGTTTCGCTTGCGCGATCGGGGGGCGCCCTCGCTGCGAAATCCGGGCGCAAAGGGACATCAGTTTGTCGAGGTGCAGGTGACGTTGCCGAAAGTGATTTCAGAAGAGACGAAAGAGCTCTTGCGGGAGTATTCAAAACTGAACGTGACAAATCCGCGAGTGGAGATGGGACTCGAGTGATTCTTGATTTTTGATTGCCGATTGGCGCCGCTAGGAACCGCGTCGCACTTTGGCAAGCTCAGTAACCTAAATCATAAAATCACCGAGAA
>DATFRK010000536.1:0-7893 GCA_035263325.1 Pyrinomonadaceae bacterium
AATGGATAACGTTCGATCTGCCGGGGTGAGAGATTGCCTGTCATCTCGCGCAGGGCGACAAGAATCGAAGTCGTCATCACTGAGAGCGACAGCAACAAGCCGACCAACCCAACCATACCGACCGTCAAAGCCCGCCCGTGCCAAAAAGTGCGCGACGTCGCCCCCCAGATTCGATTCAGGGCCCGCTCGATTACGGCAAACACCCAGGAACCGGCCCAAAGCACTACGATCACACAGGTAATCACCACTCCGAAACCTAGCGTCGAGAATGAACCGATGATTCCCCGCAAGAACTTGCTGGATCCGGGATAGACGTCAACGGCATGAGCGAGCATCTGACTTCCGGCAGCGATCTTGTTACTGGTCGCGAGCATTAACAACAGGGCTGGAAACAGGGCCATCAACCCGAAGTAACTCATTGCCGCTGCGGAAGTGAAGAGATCATTCTCATGAAACTGATGCAGAGAGTGGGCGATCATCGAACCCCAGGGAGAGCGATTCCGAACACCGAATGATTGACGCGAGAATGAAGTTAATCGCTTCATGAGACGGTTAAGCCCGCGGGATCGCCGACAACCTTTCAGTGTGGGTCGAAGAGGCCGGGTCTATGGGGACTGGGTGACTTGATACCGAAGTGATGGTACGCGAGTGGGGTCGTCAGGCGTCCTCGGGGGGTCCGATCCAGAAAGCCAATTTGAATCAGGTAAGGTTCGATAATCTCCTCGATGGAATCCTTTTCTTCATGAATCGAAGCCGAAATAGTGCCGAGACCCACGGGACCGCCATTGAATTTCTCGATTATGGTAAGCAGCAGCTTCCGGTCCATTTCATCGAGGCCATAGGTATCGACTTCCATTCGGTTAAGGGCATCGTTAGCGACTTCCCTGGTAATGCGGCCGTCGTAATCCACTTCCGCATAATCACGCACGCGACGCAGTAATCGGTTGACGATTCGGGGCGTTCCCCGGGAGCGGCGCGCAATTTCGCGCGCGCCCTCATTGTCGATCTCCACTCCGAGGATGTCAGCGGAACGTTTGCAAATTACTTCCAAATCCTCATGCGGGTAAAAGTCCAGGTGGAAAACGATCCCAAACCGTCCGCGTAGAGGCGCCGTAATCAGGCCCGCACGCGTTGTGGCGCCTATCAGCGTAAACTTGGGCAACTCCAGTTTTATTGATCGTGCCGCCGCGCCCTGACCGATCAACAGGTCGAGTTGATAGTCTTCCATCGCCGGGTAAAGTTTTTCCTCCAGCGCCGGCAGCAAGCGATGAATCTCGTCGATGAAGAGGACGTCGCCCTCTTGCAGGTTGGTTAGCAAAGCAGCGATGTCGCCCGCCTTTTCGATAGCTGGTCCGGCCGTCGAACGAAGTTCTGCTCCCATCTCATTCGCGATGATATTTGCGAGTGTGGTTTTGCCCAGTCCTGGTGGGCCAGTTAGCAGTACATGGTCCAGGGCTTCGCGCCGGCGGATGGCGGCTTTCATGTAGACGCGTAAGTTTTCCTTGACCTGCCGCTGGCCGATGTACTCATTGATACGGGTGGGCCGTAGCGTCAGATCAAACTCACGCTCTTCGTCGGTTGGTGCGGAGTCCTTCACTCGGGCCGATGTTGGTTCAGATGTCATGCGGCTACTGTCAGTATTATCAGGGGATGTTGACTATACGTAAACAGGAAGATGCAGGTTGCCGCCGGGCGACTAGACGCGGGCCAGTTTTCTCAGGCTGCGTCGCAGGATTGATTCTACGGTGATGTCGCCGCCTTCCCCCAGGGCGCTGTCAATCGCTTTTTCGGCTGCCGATCTTTGATAGCCCAGGTTAAGCAAAGCTGACAGGGCGTCGGCGCGGACACTGTCCTCAGTTGCCGCAGCCTTAACTTCCGCGGGCGCTCCCATTTCTTCTTCGAGTTCAGCTGACGACATGGCCGCCACTTTCTCACGCAGTTCCACCACCAGGCGTTCAGCAGTCTTTCTTCCTATGCCGGGAATCAGGGTCAGTCGCGCCAGGTTGTTAGTTCTGATCGAGGCAATCATTTCATCAGCGCTCATCCCCGAGAGAAGCGTGATACCCAATTTGGGTCCGATTCCGCTTACCGAAATTATGCGCAGAAACAGTTCACGTTCACGCGTGGTTTTGAAGCCATAAAGTTGTAGTGTGTCTTCGCGGACGTGTGTGTAGATGCGCAGTTGTACCGGCGACCCGGTATCTGCCAGTTCGTAGAACGTGGAGAGCGGGATAGTGACTTCGTATCCGACGCCAGCCACGTCAACAATCACAGAGGTGGCTTGTTTGGAAAGTAGCGTGCCGCTGAGATGAGCAATCATTTTGTGGAGTTTCGACCTGGATCGGGGCTGAAGCGCTCCGGATTGTAGTCAAAAATCAAAATTGATGCCACGGCCTTGCGCCGTGGTCTTTACGCTCGTTGCTACGAATGAGGTCCCCGGACCCGCAAGAGATGCCACGGCCTTGTGTCGTGGAGCTTCACGCTCGTGGCTACCAGCGAGGCCCCAGATCCGCGAAAGACGCCACAGCCTTGTGTCGTATGGGATTTGCGCTCGATCTTGGTACTTAGCCAGTCCGCGAGTAGTAGCGTGAAGCTCCATGGCGCAAGGCCATGGCATCATAAAGTTTGGTTCAAAGCTTTCCTAGCAGCCAACGTAATCACCACGGCGCAAGGCCGTGGCATCAACGTCCGAACTTTGACACAGGCTTTAATCGCCAATTGCCAATCGGCAATCGGCAATGTACTGACCGTTGCCTTAGAGCTATACTGAGCCAGACGGGTTCCCGAATGAAAGCGGAAAAAATCTCAGAACTGACCACCAGCCGGTTAAGTGTTTACCTTCGCTGTCTGAATACCCTTTTTGAGGCCGGAATAAAGACAGTCTCTTCCCAGGCTCTCGCTGAACAGTTCAATCTCAACTCGGCACAGATTCGCAAAGACTTAGGATACTTCGGCGAGTTTGGTGTGCGCGGCGTCGGTTACTACGTCGAGGACCTGCGCGATCACATTACGAAGATACTGGGGCTGGACAGTCCCCATCGAGTGGGCATCGTCGGCGCCGGCCGATTGGGAACTGCCTTGGCCAACTACAACGGTTTTGGTCGATCAAACTTCACCGTTGTTGCTTTGTTTGATAACGACAAACAGAAGATTGGCCACCGCATTGGTGAAGCGAAGATATCAGTTCATGACGTCGAGCACTTGGCCAGGGTAATTCGGGACGAAGCGATTGATGTGATGGTGATCGCCATTCCCGCGAAATCAGCGCAGAAAGTTTTGAACCAGATTATGTCTGCCGGAATCAAAGCAGTCTTGAATTTCGCACCGGTCTCGCTACACGCGCGACGGGGAGTAAAGGTGAAGACTGTTGACCTGACCACTTCACTCGAATCTTTGTCGTACTTCCTGGCGCGCCCCGCAGCTGGTGCAGTAACTCATCCGCGTAGAGATTCACGCAATAGTGCAGTTGGAGACAGAAAAGAGCAGCAAATCTAGGAATGGACGAACAAACAGCCAGACGTGATCTCATTCGCGTCTGCCATCTCATGTATGAGCGCAGTTACGTAGTCTCATCAGATGGCAACGTCAGTTTGCGTCTTGATGATGGTCGAATTCTGGCGACGCCCACCATGACATGCAAAGGCCGCATGACGGAAGACTTGATCGCCGTTACTGATCTGGAAGGGAAGTCGCTTAACGATCGCCGCGCTTCCAGTGAATTGGCGATGCATCTCTTGATCTATCGTGAACGTCCCGACGTGAAGGCTGTTTGTCATGCTCACCCGCCGCACGGAACTGCTTTCGCAGTTGCCGGTCTCGCTATCGATCAACCGATTCTGTCGGAGGTGATCCTGACACTAGGCTGCGTACCGCTGGCTTCGTATGGCACGCCTTCGACCGACGAGTTGACGCAAGCGATGCAGCCGCTGGTGAAACATCACAACGCGCTGCTGATGGCCAATCACGGTGCGGTCGCCTACGGCGGAGATCTCTGGCAAGCGTGGGATCGACTGGAGACGTTGGAGCACACGGCCAAGATCGCGATCCTGTCGCGCGTGTTGGGCGGTTCGAAAAATCTGCCGGCGGACGCGATTGAGAAGTTGATCAATGTGCGCGAAGCTGCTGGTTATCTCGGCGAGAGTGCGCGTTGCCAGGCATGTGGATATTTGCATGAAACGCAATTGACGTGTCCCACCGGTGATCGCCCCTCACGATCGTCTGCGACATCGGAGAATGGCGCCACGATTTCATTAACGCGCGAAGAGTTGGTCGATCTCTTAAGCCAGGCGGTAAACGGCAAGTAGCTCTTTGTTTTTGTCTCCTAGGGACGACATGTTGATAGCCACCGCCCGGCACAATCAGATCGCGCTCCGTAGGAGCGCCATGTCAATTGCGGGTGCTGGGCTATAAACATGCTGCTCCTAACGGAGCAAAGAAACTGCGGTGAGGGCTAATTGACTCACTCTTTGTTAGCGGGTACATTTTCGATTCTCGCATTACCATCTATCGATTTCCGAAATAACGAACCACGGCTCACGATTTACGATTCACTATTAACGATTCACGATTTACGACTCACGAAGGAGCAGCTGAATGCAAGAAGCACTCGGAATGGTTGAGACGAAAGGTCTGGTCGCGATGATTGAAGCGGCCGACGCAATGGTAAAAGCCGCTAATGTCACCCTGGTCGGCTATGAAAAGATCGGCGCCGGTTTTGTGACTGCGATCGTCCGTGGCGACGTGGCGGCAGTTAAAGCTGCGACGGACGCCGGAGCCGCGGCCGCACGACGCGTTGGTGAACTCGTTAGCGTGCATGTGATTCCGCGTCCTCATGGCAGTGTTGACGAGAATCTCCCCGTTGGCCTGGATCGATAAGCAATGATCATTGCTCGTATCCTTGGCACGGTCGTTTCGACCCAAAAAGACGAACGCTTGAATGGAAAGAAGCTGCTGATTGTGCGGCCGATCAATGTCGACGGCTCTGACACAACCGGTTACGTCGTGGCGGTCGATACTGTTGGCGCAGGATTTCACGAGCGGGTCTTGGTGGTGGCCGGGTCGAGCGCCAGATTGGCGCAGGGAATGAAGGACGTGCCCGTGGACGCAGCCATCGTCGGCGTGATTGATACAGTGGACGTGACGAACCCGTGAACCCTTAAGGATCTCAGATCTAAGATCTCAGATCTCAACTCCACGAACCAAGTACAAAGGACAAACGCCCAAGGCCAAATACCGAAGACCAAAGACCCAAGGCCAAAGACCCAGGACCAACAATGCAACTCGCGCGTGTCATCGGTACCGTAGTCGCCACCGTCAAGAATGAATCACTTGCGGGGCGCAAACTTCTTGTCGTGCAAACGCTCGACAAGAACCTTGAGTCCACCGGTAAACCGATGGTGGCAATTGATTCAGTGGGTGCCGGCGTCGGTGAACTAGTTTTTTGGTGCCGGGGCAAAGAAGCGAGTTTCCCGTTCAAGCGCGAAGACACCCCAACAGACTGCACAATAGTCGGCATCATTGATTCTGAGGCACACGTAACCCGCCAGTAACTGATCATGATTCTTGCTCGAGTAGTCGGAAACATCGTCGCGACGCAAAAGAATAAGCGCTATGAAAACGCGCGTGTGATGCTCTGTCAGCAAATTACCCCGGAAGGTGAAGACACCAGCTACTCAGTGTTAGCCCTGGCTGCGGTCGATGCCGGAGTTGGTGATACAGTATTGATCGTGCAGGAGGGCTGGAGTGCTTCTACGACCGCCACCGGCACACCGGGTGCGGCGATTGATTCTGCTATCGTCGGAGTGGTCGATCGAATCGACTTGTTATGAGTTCTGAGGTGGACAAAGCAAGAACGGTGGCAGAACGAATAGCGCGACGAGTGTCTGCGGGTCCTGTCGCACCATCCTTCAAGGCGAACGACAGCGGCGACATCTCCGCCGAACTCGCAGCGATGCGGGCGAGCCTCGGCGAGTTACAAAATAGATTGATTCAAATCGAGTCGAAGGTTCGTTCCGGAAATCCGCCAGCAAACCACGCCGTCGCCACTCAAACTCCCGCAACGTTGCGAACTCACTCGCCCTGGTTGGCGGGCTTGAATGCTACCGTGGCCCACCCGAGCCAGGAACGGTTCGGAGTGGAAGAGGCCACTGTTTCGGAGTTGGTTGATTTCTTTCAGAACGAGAAGACTTGCAGTGTTGAGCCGGGCGGAAAGCCTTGCGACCACTGTGCGATGTGTAGTTCGAGAGGGTTTTAAGCCACTCATAAGGAAGCCGTAAGAGCCCCCACTCAAATCTCTGCGCCACCCTCAGCGTACTCTGCGTCTCCGCGGTGATCGCCTGTCAACAATCACTGTTGCTCGGCGTGAATGATGGTTGGTAGGCGATCACCGCGGAGACGCAGAGTACGCTGAGGGTGGCGCAGAGATTTGAGTAGGGGCCGATGATCGTCGGCCCCTGTAGATGATGTCTATTTATTCGTGTTGGGACGCAAGCTGTTGGAATCTATCCGCGGCACTTGCGTCGCAGTTTCCTCAGCCTTGAAGTAGGGCTCTTCCTTGAAGCCGAAGACCTTCGCTGAAATCACTGTCGGGAAGCGCGCGCGCGTGGTGTTGTAGTCCTGGATCGCTTCATTGTAATCCTTGCGCGACGTAGCGATCCTGTTTTCGGTTCCTACCACCTCATCCTGGGCCTTCAGGAAATTCTCGTTCGACTTTAACTGGGGATAGTTTTCCTGCAAGACCAGCAGTCTACCGACCGTGCCGCCAAAACTGTTGGCGGCATCGATTACAGCCTGTTTCTGTTCCGGTGTCTTGTCGCCCGCTTCGCCTTGTGGCGCTTGACTGGTCGCGTTCAGCAGTTGTGAACGAGCCTTGGCGATCGTGCCGAAGACCTCCTGCTCCTGGACGCCGGCGAGCTTTGCCGTCTCGATCAAGTTGTTGAGGAGATCGGAACGTCGCTGAAGTTGCGTTTCGACGTTGGCCCACTTTCCTTTCACGTTCTCATGCTTCGTGGTTAACGTATTGTACCCGCACCCACCTGCCGTCAAGGACAGCAGCACAACGATACCGAGCAGCAACAATCTTCGCATTCTCATTTCAGAAATCTCCATGTGGTAGCGCAGCCCTCTGCATCTCTCTCTAAGAACCGGCCGCATTGTTGTGTTCCAGTTCGTCAACTGCTTCGACGACCTGTTCGATTTGCGTCAGATACGCTCCAAAAATGTCATTCGCCTCTTTCTCAGATGGGGGTACACCATAACTACTACGAAACTCAAAAATGCGTTCAAACGGGGCGGGATCTAGTTTTAACAGTGCTGCCGTTGCCCTGACGCAGTCAGGTTTGGCCACCGGGGCAGCTTGTTTGTAGAGAAGCAACACGGCCCGGAACAAGGCTGCAAAACTCGACAGGCTATCGCTCATCAGGTCGCAGAGTTTTTCTACGGAAATTGAAGCCGGAATGTAGAGCCGGCGTAACTGGATCAACTTGCTGCGTAACTCATACTCTGTTTGGTGTCTGAGGTTGGCGTCCGAGAGGGTGACAAACTCGAAAGGATCCTTGCCGAACAAGACAATACGCGCGTGGGCCATCTGGTTAAACTCAATCGGAAATACGTCAGCCGCGTCAGATAGTTCCTCAACGGTGAAGTAAACCGGCAGCGGATGGCCCAACCGCTGCCATTCCCGCATCGGCGCCTGGGCCAAGCGCAGGTCTTCAGGAGTAATCCGGTTCAGGGCGATAAGCAAATTGTAGTCGGAGCGCAGTTCGATGTGGTCGCCGGCTGCGGCCGAGCCATAAAGGACCACGGAGGCAAGATTATCTCCATGCGTCGCACGCAGATCGCCGACGAGTCCGTTGAGAGCTTCCTGTACGACTGTCTTTACCATACGCGTTGTTT
>DATFRK010000537.1:0-2783 GCA_035263325.1 Pyrinomonadaceae bacterium
GCGGCTGGTCAGAGCGGGGAACTGAGACTCCACCAGTCAACACACAGGTGGAATTGATTGCCGCGGCTTCTGAGCCGGAACCCCCGCCTCCGCCCGTCGTGCGACCGCCGCCGCGTCATGTTCCAATCGCCAAAACTCCGCAGGTGGAAGGCATTCCTAACCCCAAACCAAGCCAAGCTCAGCCTCTTCCGCCTGAGCCGCCTTCGCTGCCGGCAGCGAAACCTCAAGATTCGATGGCCAGCGGCCCGGTTAGTTCCACACCCCCCGGACCGGGTGACATGGTTTCGCCAATCCCCGCAACTGGCGGAGGACTCGGCCCCGGATCTTCCACTGGACAAGCAAACTACGGAGCGTCCGACACCGGGACCACACTTGCGTCCAAAGGCAATGCTTCTTTTACTTCTGCCGCACCGGATTACTTACACAATCCACCTCCGGAATATCCCGAAGAAGCGAGCGGCGACGCGAATCCGCTTGCGGATGAGACCCATGCGGCCGCGGTTCCAGCTTATCAACCCAGGCATTATCCGTTCGACGGCGGTGAGAAAGCCGTCTACCACGCGAGTTGGAACGGAATATTGTCCATGGCCACTGCGGAGATCCGCACGACGCCTCAATGGATCGATGGTAAGAAGTTCTACAGCGTCAGGGTCGAGGCACGGACGTCGAAACTATTAGATCTCATCTGGAAAATGCGAGACACCATCACGTCAACGATCGAGGCCGAAGGGCTCATGCCAACTCGTTTCACTTTCAGCCAGAGAGAAAACCAAAAAGTCATCGATACCGTGGCCCACTTCGACCGGGCGACAAAGAAGTGGTCGGTGCATCGGGACGAGAAAGGAAAAGTTAAACAGTACGAGTTTGATCAGCCGACAAACACTGTCGATCCAATTACGGCCATCTATCTTGCAAGGAGCCAAGATTTCAAAGTGGGCGACCATCTCTTTTTCCATATCTTTGGTGGAAAGTACCGCTACCTACTTGACTTGGAAGTTGAATGTCGGGAAACGGTTCGCACCAAGTCCGGCGACGTGGAAGCCTTCAAAATTGTCCCGCGGATTAAGAATGTCGAGAACGAAGGGTATGCGCAAAGGTTAAACGAAGCTGCCATTTGGATTTCAGCCGACAATCGGCGTCTCCCCTTCATGATGAGCAGTAAGATTGTTTTTGGGAGCATCTACGTGGAAATGGTTCCCGAAAGTTCGGATGGTGAGTCTACCACAGTGAAACCCGTCAAGGCTTCACCTTAAAGATCCGTTTTCGTTCGACCGGGCTTACTTGCCTGGTAAATCACAGCCGGAGTCCTAAATCAGCTACCTTGGAACGAGGAGCAGCTGGCCGCGCGCTGAATGCATCAGGACGATGCGAACATGGTTCTTATCTAAGAGCTTCCCACACCGAAACGAGAGCGACGCAACCATAAACAGAAGCCGTGAGGATCAGAGCCTGTGTTGCGAGTTGCTGTTGCCTGTCGCTGACGGCGAATATCACAATCAACGCGACGCTCGCCAGTAATTTGCTATAGAGCAATCCCCATATAACGTTCCACTCTTCTACAGCAGCAGCAACGAAGGGATTTACTTCAACGGCACCCAGCGAGAAAAGCTGATAGGAAAAAAGCCCGTCGAAGGCTTGGAGTGTGAGATTCAGAATTAGCAGATCGCGAATCGTCATACTTATTAAGGTTTCGTCTTTCAGTGACGAATTTCACTGCGCCCTGGAAACAACAGCTGGATTACGTCTTGTACCTGGGATTCGTCCTGAGCTAGGCCGACTCCATCGTCGGCGAAGGACCAGAATGCGAGCCACTTTTCCGGGTCGCAGTTCAATTTCTTTTGAAGGGCTTGTCGGAACACAAACCACGGAATCAGCGCTCGTTGCAGCGTTCTATTGTTCCTCACCCCATTCATTAATCCTGCTCAATCTTCCTGTTTCTTAGCTCGGTTAACCGGCGCTGAAGAAAAGTGTCAGTCGGCCATGTCCAGTTCTGCGCTGGAAGACTGTCGCGGTCTTGAATGGTGCCGTTGCGTTTCGCTTGTGCCCATATGGCCTGATATTTACTGAGGGGTTTGATATCCAGTTTCACTTCTTCCTCCGTTGCCCAACCATTGCGGATTGAAAAAGGACGGTAATGAACTCCGATTCCGTCGGTCACTGAAGTTCAACTATCTGCGATTGCTGGCGCGGAGCGCGTTTTTGAAACGAGGTGGCAGATTGATAAGAGGAACAAATCGCAATAATGGCGCAAACGGTGATGATGATCAGCGTCAAGGCGGCTTGACGGTAAAGATGGTGAACTCCGCTTCTAGCCTGCAACTCTTGACAACGCGAGATCGACCAGAGCCGGTAGCGCTGAAAGAACGTCGTCGACGGAGCCGTAGGTGTGGATCGGCATCACCCACGGGTAGCGTTGCAAATGCTCAAACATTGCATAGGCTCCGCTTTCGCGGGCAATTAGTGGAATAACTGGAATTGACGGAAGAGTAGGCACGATTGAGGCAAGTTCGTGTGGAACGCTCGACGGATCAGTTAGATCGGCGACTATTAGTCGACTTGATGTTGCTAGGAACATGACTGTCTCCGTCAAATCCCTAGCGGTAGGCCTCTTAAAATCAAAAACAACAGGGAAGAGCGTTCGACTGGTGAGTAGAGCGTTCCTGATTGCGTCGAGAACAACCTTTCGCTCCTCCGTGAACCTACCGAGAAGTAATACGTTTGACTTGCTAAATGCATCAAGTAGTTTTCCAAGTGCAGCGTCATTCGTAGTCTGCCGCGCACTG
>DATFRK010000538.1:0-9386 GCA_035263325.1 Pyrinomonadaceae bacterium
CTGCAGTCACGATTACGCCCGGACGTCCGCTGACGGCGAGCGCTTCCATATCGGGTTTTAACTCGCGTACTTCTCTTTCACTCTGAAACAACGCCAGGTAGTTAAACTCGTTGCTGAAAACTTCGATCGGATTGGCATGCAAAGCTTCAGCTAACTCGTGAGGCGTTGCAATCAACTGAGACGGTCGGGCAGGAAAATTCATCAGAAAACCTTTTTCCCTTTTACTGACAGTCAGTGGTCCACTCAGCGAATGGAAAACGACAACATTCCTACGCGGTTCCAGCCGCTGCATTACGACCGCGGCACTGGCGAGAGTGGCATGACCGCAAAGCGGCACTTCAGTGACGGGAGTGAACCAACGCAAGTGATAGTCGGTGTCTTTCCTAACCAAAAAGGCTGTCTCACTCAGATTGTTTTCCGCCGCAATTTGCTGAAGCAATTCGTTATCAGGAAACCGTTCCAGCAACATCACCGCCGCCGGATTACCTGCGAACGCGCGAGTGGTAAAGGCATCAAGATGATATATCGGCACACGCATGTGATTCTCTCCGGCAGTAAAGCGATCCACAGATTACGCGGATTACACTGATTTTTAAATCCCACGGAAGGAAGTCGGCGGCTCGTCAGAGTTTGCTCCTGTTAGGTAGGACTTGAGCTATCCGCACACAGCAGTTGTGGGATGAAGGGCCAGTTGTCACAGTGAACCTGACCTCTCACTCACTCCAGGGCTTTAGAAAATCGGAGACCACCGGGCTTTAGCCGCGTGGTATTTCAATTTCTAACTACAGCTAGTACTAAATAGAAGACTAGGAGACCACCGACTTCAGGCGCGTGGAGTTTCAATTTCGACCTGATACACCGGCAAGACAGGCAAAAATTGAAACTCCACGCGCCTGAAGTCGGTGGTCTCTAATCTAATTGCCTTGAGTGGTGAACTAGGTAGAAATTGAAGTACCACGCGGCTGAAGCCCGGTGGTCTCCTAGTGTTACAATCTGCCGACGCAACGCCAGAATCAAGACCCGCTATCGCACTTCGAGGACATGTCTACCATGAGAAAAACTCTACTGACTTCCACCAGGCTTTTCTTTTATGTCGCGCTGTTTTTGTTCGTGTCTCAATCCGCGGCTATTGCGCAAAACGGCGCCCAAAAGAGCCCCGACCCGGAAAAGACGGCAAAGATTCAGGAAGTGTTGTCGCTGGCTCACAAGTACCGACAATTTAATGGCTCAGCGCTGGTGGTGGAGAAGGGCAAGGTCATTTACAGAGGCGCGTTTGGAATGGCCAACATGGAGTGGGGTATTCCCAATACGCCCGAGACGAAATTTCGCCTGGGGTCGATCACAAAACAGTTCACCTCCATGCTGACGCTGCAACTCGTCGAACAGGGGAAGATCAAACTCGACGCCAGGCTCTCAGATTACTTGCCTGACTATCGTAAAGATGTGGGAGAGAAAGTCACTATCCATCATTTGCTGACGCACACCTCAGGAATTCCGAGTTACACGGACCAGGCCGGGTTCTTCGAGAATGTTAGCCGCAATCCGTACAAGGTTGCTGACTTCGTCAAGAAATATACGAGCGGCGACCTGTTGTTCGAGCCGGGTAGCAAATTCGCCTACAACAATTCTGGTTACTTTCTGCTTGGCGCCATCATCGAACGCGTCACCGGAAAACCTTACGAGCAGGTATTGAAAGAAAACATCCTGGATCCAGTCGGCATGAAGAACACCGGTTACGATCATTACGAGACGATCATCCAGAAGCGGGCCGCCGGCTACAGCAAAACAATCGATGGTTACACCAATGCTAACTACCTCGACATGTCGATTCCCTACGCAGCCGGTTCGCTGTATTCAACTGTCGATGACTTGTATCTTTGGGACCAGGCGCTTTACACGGATAAGTTGATCTCTGCGCAATCCAAAGAACTAATGTACAAGCCCTTTCTTCAGAATTATGCGTATGGGTGGGTTGTTAGGAATGCTTCGTTCAAGGAAAACGACAAGCCCGTGCCCACGATAAGTCACGGTGGCGGTATAAACGGTTTCGCCACGAACATCACACGCTTTCCTGACGAAAAGAGTTTGATTGTAATTCTGGACAACACTGGTCAGAACACTCAACGCTTGAGTGACTTAGTGGCAAAGATTCTTTATGGCCAGCCGTATGACCCACCGCGGATGTCGATCGCTGAGGTAATGGATAAGACGATCCGTGAGAAGGGGTTCGACGCCGGTATCGCGCAGTATCGTGAGCTGAAAACGAAACAGTCGCCGACGTACAACTTCGCCGAGAATGAGCTTAATACTCTCGGTTATCAGTTAATGCGAGCCGGCAAAACCAAGGAGGCCGTGGAAATATTTAAGCTCAATGTTGAAGCGTACCCGAAGGCGTCCAATACCTACGATAGTCTTGCTGAAGGATACCTGAACCTCGGAGAGCGCGAGTTGGCAATCACTAATTACAGGAAGGCGCTCGAGCTAGATGCGACTAACGCTAACGCGATTGAAGCGCTGAAGAAACTCGAACAGGGTCCAGTCACCGTCGACGGAAAAGTATTTGATGCCTACGTGGGCGAGTATGAATTGGGTCCTGGTTTTGTGCTGCGAGTCTTTCGCGAAGGAGAAAAGTTTATGACCCAGGCGACGGGACAGGAGAAGGTGGAGATTGTTGCCGAGTCAGAAACAACCTTTTCACCACGCTCTATCAAGGCAACGTTAACCTTTGTGAAAGATTCCGCAGGCAACGTTTCCAGCGTGCGCCTCAACCAGGGTGGACGAGAAGTGAATGGCAAGAAGATTAAGTGAGCATCACCATCAATTGACGCCAAACTGTATACGCAGATTACGCGGATTTCAAATCCACCAATTGTGAAGGTTGGGGAAATGAGAGGATTCTAAGAATGGCAGTCGGGAGGGGCGGACTGGAAAGGCCCGCCCTTTTGATTCAATCTCCGGACCAGCCTCATTCAGCCGTCACTTCAGTGATCTTGGTTACCTTGATCGTGTCGCCATCGACGGTACCTTCCACCTTAACGTGCAGGCCCTTCGTAGACTTGGTGTTCTTGAGGATTTCTACGGCGCTGGTGTTTCCGGCGTCGTCTAACTTGTAGAGTTTCTTGTTAGCGTAGACTGAGTAGCCACTCTTCTCGCAGGCATCCATCATGGCGCAGCTGGTCTTGTGCGCCTGGACCATGGTGCCAAAAGTCGCGTCTGCAGCGTGACTCGAAGCACAGGCGTTGTCGATGATGTATCCGTCAAGCGTCACCGTCTTGTCCTGAGCAGATAATGAGACGACCATAAGGATGAGTGCGAGCGCGGCAACCCAGGGTAAAAGTCTACGGGTCATAACCTGATCTCCTTTGCTGTTTCTTGTTTTTGAGCCGGGAAGCGAATCTTACTACGGGTGGAGAGAATTCGGCTAGCAGCAGAGGCTAGTGTTTGTGGAACTCCGCAGCCAGAGGCAAAGCCTCAAGAATTGTTTAGGCGTGACGGAAAGCCAGAGGCTTTCCGCAAAGGAAGCGGCATAGCCGCAAGGGAGGCGGCGCAGCCGCACGGAGACAACCAAAATGCTTCAGACCTATTGGGTCGAGATGAGAAAGAAGGACCTACAAACTCACTCACTAGAATTCAGATAATGAGCCTGATTTGTGGCTGCTGGTGAGAGAGTTGTCAGGACCTCTTCAACAGAACGTCAAGAGCCTCACTGAGTTTCTTAAATGAGGGAAGGTTCTTGGCCGCAATCTTGCCCTCTTTATCGAACAGGTAGTAAGTCGGCGTTCCTTTGACGTTGAAGAGCTTGCAAAGCGATTGATCTGCATCCGAGACTTGCGGCCAGGACATGCCTTTACTAGTCACCACCTCTTGAACTTGTTTCACATCTTGATCGAGAGAAATTCCCACTACGACCACTCCTTGATCCTTGTACTTTTCATAAAGCCCTTTGAGTAGGGGAACCTCCCCCATGCACTGCACTCAATAAGTGGCCCAGAATTTCAGCACCACCACTTTCCCCTTCAAGCCGGCAAGCGAGAGTGGATCGCCCTTGAGCGTTGGGCGATCAAACTGAGGCGCGGGCTGCCCAACGTTGAGATACTCAATTTCCCTCAGATTACCTTCCGCCTCTTCGGCGTTATCTGTGTTCGGATATTGAGCGACCACGGTTTGAAAAGCGGTGCGCGCCTGGTCAATGTCGCCTTTTCTCCAATAAGCCTCGCCGATGTTGAAGCGCGCACGCGCCTTGATCTTTGGGTCAGCGGCAGACTGAGTAAGGGCTTCGGCTTTGCTGATGAGATAGCTGTAGTCCTTCGTTCTTGAAGATGCGTAAAGCAATACGTTGATGACCTGTTCCCAGGCGGGATCTGCAAGCTTTAGAGTGTCCGCCTTGGCTTGCATCTCGCTGATGCGATTGGAACGATACAACATGGACAAGGCTTGGATCGTGGCGACTTTTGTCGCCGGCGTGCCGGGATGTTTGAGCCGATAGCGCCAGAAGGTCGCGGCCCATTTTAGATTCGGATGGTTCGCGTCGTCCGCTTTGCCGCCAGACTTCGAGAACTGGTCCGCCTCTTTCTTAGCCTGGGTGACCATTGCTTGCACCCGATCCACTTCGCGGTCGTTGGCTGGGGGGCGCGAGGAGTTTTGTGCCAAGGCCGTCAGTGCCAGGAACAAGACGAGTCCAAGCAGGCTGCCGAAGAGTTGAGTGAAAGGCTTCTGTCCCATTTGGTTCCTCCGAGTGAACTTAATAAATGTTGCCTCCCACCTGGGTTGAAGTCAGAACTCCATTGTTGACATTAAGGGTGTAGGCAACTCCACCAGTTCCCGACCAGGTTGAAAAATTGAACGTGCCACCCTGCGGTAGCTTGTACACCCCTAAATTGAGATAGGTTAGGGGAGTTCCGTCGGCGATTACCTCGGCAGGTCCAGGCGCTTGCAGAAAATAGGCGGCGCCGTTACCGACCATTGTCGCCTCACCGTCGGGCAATACGAGTAGAGCAGTTTGTTCATCAATACCGATGCCCCGCGGCTGAGTGGACCAGCCGTTGTTCACGATGCGGGCCAGGAAGACCAGGGACCGGCCCATGCGATCGCGAGTTACAAAGTGAGAATCGTAAAGTTTGTCAACCCCGAGTGCGGAAGCAAATAGATCTCGCTCAAGCGTGACAAAACGATGGAAGGGATCCGCCAAAGCCTGGCTCGAGGTCACCGAGCCGCGGGCTCCCGTGTAGATGAATTGACTTAGCACCGCTAAGCCTGCACTGGTGCCACCAACGGGTACCTGCTTGGAATTGAGCAGATAGTTGACTCCGCTTTGCAGAGCTGTATCGCGCCAGAGATTTGTATACGTCGATTGATCGCCGCCGGCAATCCACAGAGCTTCCGCATTTTGAATGTGGCTGCTGACATACTCGGAGTTTGCACCGTTCACATTGTTAATGATGATCGTCTCGACGGAATCCATCTGCGGACAGAGTTCCTGAATGTAAGGATTGTAGGCGTCAGTACCACTGGTTCTAATCACAACAAAGTCACCGCCACCCGCACGTTGACACATCCATTGAAACGCCGCATCGACATCGGTACCACCACCCATCAATACCAATCCCGGGCTAAGCGTAGCTGCCGGTGGAGCGTCAGCAGGGTTGCCAACAATGAATGCCTTGTATCCGGCTTTGGGTGCGGCATTAAGCGTCGACGCGAACACACACACTACGCTTACGGTAAGCAACAAAAGACGAAAAGAACGGATGGAGTTAGCAAGGAAAGAACAGGTGGGCATGCGACTACTCCTGAACAAGCGTTGGTGAAAGATCTATGTCGCGCTTTATAACACTCGGCAGTCCTACTTGTCGCGGGTAACACCGTCAGCTCAGGTAACGACTTTCTTTTTTAGCCTCCACAGGCCAAGCAGCGAGAGGATGACGGAGAAGAGGCCGGTCACTCCAATTGCAAGCAGCGTCCAGACGAAAAAGAATTGGCCGCTGGTACCGGCGATGCGGCTAGCAACGCCGACACCGTTTCCCCTCATGTGGGCGAGCGGCACCACCATTGCCAGGAGTCCTCCGAGAAGGGTGATGATGTACCCCGATCGACGTTCGGCGAGCACTAGCGTTCCATACAGCCAGAAAACAAGGATGGGCACCGCCAATAGGTTTGTGAGCTTTCCCGGTTCAAATCCCCGCACGATGTCGTCAGCCAGGTGAAGCGTAAAGAGAAGGATTGAGAGCAGTGAAGCGATGGTTAACATACGGCTGTTCTTCATCTATGTAGTCCTTTGTTAGATTGTGTTTGCCCTCCTCGAACGTGATTGCCTTAGTTACAAGCTTGTTGTCGCCAGTTCTTTCCAACGTTCTTCGTCCACTCCAAACACTAACAACCAGAAAATTAACGCCCCCGCCGTCGCCAACGCTATCAACGCGAGGATCAGAAAGAGACGAGAGCCAAGCGGAGGATAGAAGTATGTCAGCCAACCCAATCCCGAAATGAACGACAGCACCCCAAGCCAGCGCGGCAGGTAGGTGGAGCGCATCATGAGATAGCCTCGGAGCACCCATTCCAGTCCAAAGAACGGAAGTGCAATATTCGCGCCTTGACTGTTCACCCTCAGCAAAACAAGTGCTATTGACTGCAATTGCTCAGTACTGAATGCGCTCAGCACACTAGCTCCTCCAAGTACGAACAACGGAACAATGTAGAAGGCGCGAGCGAACGTTTTGATAATACAACCTGTCAAACCCCACCCGGTGGAGAGCAGAGACAAACTCCTACTCACCGGCCGCATGAGTTCATAGAACAGAGTTGTCGTCGCGACGTTGGCTGCCATCTCGATCAGAAAGATCGTAAAGCTCAATTGAAATAGCTGCCGATTCGCCAGAATATTCGTGGCGGTTGTGGCTGCACTACTAAAAACAACGAGGCGATTACTAATGAGGCCCTGGGCCACCACGCCGCCGACAATGACGATGAGATGGAAGAGACCGATGAAACGGGCCAGCACGCGCGGTGAAGATGCTAAAGGCATCAGGCTTGCTCCTTCCACGCTTATGAAGAGAGTTATTCCGTCGCTCGCTTACAACGATGGCGCAGGCAAAGGTCATCTGTCGCCAGCGAGGTCGTTTTAACTAGTTTCTGTACGGATCAGGTTCGAATGGAGTTTCAACGAAGCTGCGGATAGCTCTGCGGCCTAATTGTTGTTGATGATCGCTGGCGAGGTTGCGCGTGTTTCGTGTTATTCAAATGGTTTCGTGGATCGGTTTGTCGAGGCACACTATTGCAAGTTTGAAGGTTGGAGATCACAAATTGTGACCTCAAAGTATCAGTAATTCCTCGTTGCCTCTTTTCAACCAGACTTGCTAATCTTCCCAGACTCAAAACCCTAGGAGACTCATGAACAAAACAATCCTCTTTATCTTGTTATGTGCCATTTCGGCAGCGGCCCAAAAACTCGAGTCACCAAAACTCACGCCGACCCCTTCAACTGAAAACCAACAGCGTCTGATCAAGGAAGGCGTCGTACTGCATGATCGAGGCGACTACGATGGGGCCATCACCAAATATCAAGCTGTGCTCAGCGAGAACCCGAACAACGTCACAGCCCTTTACGAGATGTCCTATTCTTTTAGCCTGAAGAAGGAGCATCAGAAGAGCATCGAGCTTGCTTACAAGGGCGCGCAGTACAAGTCTGACCTTCTGTCTCAGTTTTACATAATGATTGGTAACGGCCTGGACGAGTTGGGTGAATCGAAGAAGGCGGTGGACGTCTACAAACAGGGTATTAAGATTCAGCCTGACGATAATCTGCTCTACTACAACCTGGCATTGACTTACTCCAAGCTTGGCGATTTGGAAGAGAGTAAGAAGAACTTGAAGAAGTCGGCGTATCTGAATCCCAACCACCCGAGCACTCAGGTAGCGCTGGCCCAGATTTTTCAGAAAACGGGCTATCGAGTTCCCGCGCTTTTTGCGATCATGAGATTTCTAACCATTGAGCCGAATTCGGGGCGATCGGCAAATGGATTCGCACTCTTTAAGGATCTGATAAATGGCGGGGCCAGGCCGGGTAAGAATCCCAATGAAATAAATATCTTCATGGATCTTAATGCCAAGAAAGATGAAGGCGACTTTGGGTCAATTGACTTGATCCTGGGCCTGTCAGGTGCAGCCAGTAAAACGGAGAAGAACAAAAACAAGACGGAAGTTGAGTTACTGGTAGATCAATTGAGCACTGTTCTCGCTATTATCGACGAGCAAGACGCCAAAGGCGACAAGTCTAAATTTACCTGGCGGTACTACATTCCTTATTTTATAGAACTAAAAAAGAAAGGCTTCGTGGAACCATTTGTCTACTACATTAGCACGTCCAGCAACATGAAGGGCGCGCGCGAATGGTTGCAAGCGAACGAGACAAAGGTCAAAGAGTTTCTCACCTGGTCCAAAAGCTACCAATGGCCCAAAGAGTAAGACTTCCCCCTGGAATAGCTCCTTCCCACATCAATTCTTGTTGAATCGCGATCTATATGTCCTTCATCTATCGTCTGTCGCAGTTACGGCTCACCAGAGCCGACAAGCTTCCGCAATCTGATCGCTTTCCCAACTTGCGCGGCTGACACAAGCGGTGATTTGATCATTTAGCCATGGCTGACCTCCGGATGATTAGAAGCCTGACAGCGTTACTCCTGTGCGGCCTGCTAACAACACAGGTTGTTGCGCAGCAAGCAACGCCGACACCGTCGCCAACCCAGACACCCGCGCGGCCGAATCCAGCGCCAGTGGTGAACCAACCAAAGACTGTTGACGAACAGGACGTTGTCAAAATCACAACTAACCTGGTCCAAATAGACGCCGTGGTCACAGACAAAAGCGGTAAGCGCGTAGTGGATCTGAGGCCGGATGAAGTGGAGATCTATGAGGATACCCAGGTTCGTGCAATAACAAATTTCTCCTACATCAATCTAAATTCAACAAATCCACCGCCACAACCACTCGATCAAAAAGCCGGTGTTAACGATAAAAAGGCTGGTGTGACTGCTGCACCTTTAATTCCGCGCCGGCTGCGTCCTGATCAGGTTCGAAGGACTATCGCGCTAGTGGTTGATGATCTGGGTCTTTCGTTCGAAAGCGCGGTTCATGTACGCCAGTCGTTAAAAAAGTTCCTGGATGAACAGCTGCAACCAGACGACCTGGTAGCGATCATTCGCACCTCTGGCGGAATTGGCGCGCTGCAGTCGTTTACCACTGACCGGCGTCAGTTGTATGCCGCAGTAGACAAAGTTAAGTGGAACCTCATTGGAAGATCGGAGGTCTCGGCGAAACCGTTAATTTCCACTGCCGGTACAATGAACCGGGCGGAGCCAGGAGGGCGTGGAAGCATTCTCAAGGAGGAGATG
>DATFRK010000539.1:0-2526 GCA_035263325.1 Pyrinomonadaceae bacterium
AAAAGGACTCGTGTGCAAGGGTACGTAATGAAATACAGCGTTGCAGCCATGAACAGTCAAGTACTGAAGCAACTGGTTTCGTAGAGCGTTGTTCGGTAACAGCAGGTAAAAGATGTGCCCGTTGTGGTCCGCATACTCTGGAATTTGCGGCAGCTTAAAGTAGCCTTTACTTTCCCATGGCTGCAATTGATCGTAATAGGTCTGCCAGAGCTGCAATCTTCTGTTGGTGATCTCGTCGAATTGCAACAGCTGCGGGTACAGAAATGCGGCATTCAAATCCGATAGTTGAAATGATCCACCAGGTCGTTGCCAGCTGTAAAAAGCTACCTCACCGTTTTCAAAATCGCGCCGGTTAGTTCCCTGGTGCCAGATCTGCGTGGCCCGGTCTCGCATGTCTGGCCGGTTTACCACGAGCATTCCGCCAACGCCACAGTTGATATTCTTTGTTTCGTGAAATGAGACGGCAGCCAGATCGGCCCAGGAGCCCAGGTACTGATCCTGATAACGCGCACCGAGTGCGTGCGCCGCGTCTTCGATCAAGATCAGATTGCGCGCGTTGGCAATTTCTCTCAGGCGTTTAAGGTCACAAGCCACACCGGCATAGTGAATCGCGACGATGGCCCGGGTCTTTGCGCTAAGGTGCTGTTCGATGGAGGCCGGATCAACATTGGGATGATGGCCCAGGCTATCGGCGAAGACGACCCTGGCGCCCGCTCGTACAAAAGCATTAGCAGTTCCCGCGTGGGCGAAAGACGGCAGGATGACCTCGTCACCTTCGTGGAAGTCGCATAGCAAGGCGGCGATCTCCAGGGCAGCCGTACCTGAAGACGTCAAAAAAACTTCCGGAAAGCCAAACTTGTCTTTTATTAGTTCGTGGCAGCGTTTGGTGAATGGGCCATTGCCGGAAATATGCCCGGACTCTATGGCCTGTTTAAGATAGGTAAGCTCCAGGCCGGTACACGCTGGTTTGTTGAATGGAATCATCGATCAGGTTTTCCAGTGTGTGGCGGCGGGCACGCAAGATCAGTTCAGCAACAGTCGCCCTGTGCTATATTGACGACTCCGCTGTTGCGTTCAGCATTCTGTAGCGAGGAATGATGTCTTAGGGACTCTGGAAAAAGCGATGAGAGATGTTCTCAGCCGGTACGCCCCTTACTTGGCGGAATGTCGAACCGCCATCAGTCAGGACCTCGCCAATGCACCACTCGGGCCGATCCTAACGGAATACTTTGAGCGAGGCAAGATGCTTCGCCCGCTGCTCTTGTTTATGTGCACCTCCGCTGTTGGTGGCGATCCAGCTGAGGTCGTGCCCGCCGGACAGTCCCTCGAATTGCTTCATGCTGCCTCACTAATTCATGACGACATCATAGACCAATCCCAGGAGCGTCGTGGTCGCGCAGCGCTCCATCTTCGCATCGGCCTTGGACCGGCGGTGGTCTTGGGTGATTACCTGATTCTTCGCTCATACACTGTCTTCGGCACAATGAAATCGCCGCGCGTGCTGGAAGCGATGGGAGTTTTAAGCAGGTGTGCCGAGGAGTGCTGTCGTGGTCAAGTCGAAGAACTCACGGTCAACACTGATGACTTGGAACAGAGTTACTTCTCTATAGTGCGGGGGAAGACAGCGAGTCAATTTGTTGCCGCGGCGACGGTAGGCGGCATCCTCGGGAACGGATTTCAACCTCAGATTGATGCCTTGCGCAGCTTTGCTTTGAACATCGGGATCTGCTTTCAGATACGAGACGACGAACTGGATGTTACGGGCGAGGAGGCGTCGGCAGCGAAGCGTGGTCGTCAGTTGGAACCAAGCAGACCTACACTGCCGCTGATCTATTTAAGGAAGTATGGCTCGGAGATGGCCCTGGATCGCTTCCTGGCGATGCAGCGAGATGGTTGTTCGAGCACTGAATTATTGAGATTTCTCGAGGACGAGGGTGTAGTGGAGCGTCTGGCAGTGGTTAAAAAACAACATCTCACGCAAGCGATAGCGGCAGTTAATTCCTTCCAGAACTCCGGTGAAGCCAACTCTCTGATCGCCATGGCCCACGCAGTGAACGCCCGCGATTCATAGCAATACGCAATCCTGCGACCCTTTCATAGCTGTATGTGTTCGCGGCCTTTTCAGCTAGCAGCCCCGGCTTGCAAAAAAACTTCGATACCACCGACTCCAGATACCACCGACTCCAGCCGCGTGGTCCTTCAGTGTTCTGCCTACACAAAGATCGGCGCCGACTCCAGATACCACCGACTTTAGTCGTTGGTCCTTCAATTTCAACCTACTCCCCAGCCTCCCCCCTCGTCCATCGCGGCTGCGCCGCTGAATCTGCGTAATCGGCGTAATCTGTGGATAACCCTTAGATCTCCCTCGCCAACTCCAAATACCGACAAAACGCATTCGCCAACTCCATCTGCCGCGGCGTCCGGCACGACGCATCAAACAACGCGGGACTCGCCACCAACACCGTCACACACTGCGCCCTTGAAGTCGCCACGTTCAATCGATTCGCACTGTACAAGAACTCCATC
>DATFRK010000540.1:0-3133 GCA_035263325.1 Pyrinomonadaceae bacterium
GACGGTCTTACCTTTTGGCAAGATTTGTTAGGTCTGAGGGTGGAGTCAACCGAAGAGATTGTTGAGCAAGGGGTTCGACTCGTGATGTTAAACGTGGGCGATACCCACGTTGAGTTATTGGAATCACTGAAACCCGACTCACCCGTTGGTAAGTTTCTCGCTAAGCGTGGTCCCGGTCTTCACCACATAGCGATAACCGTTGACGATATCCGGAAGTCTCTAGCGGAGTTAAAGACTAAGGGTGTTCGTCTGATCGACGAAACTCCGCGCGTGGGTGCTGGCGGCTGTTTGGTTGCGTTTGTGCACCCTTCATCAGCTGATGGAGTGTTAGTTGAGCTAGTACAGCATCAGTAGCAATTCAGAAAGGGAAATTATTTTGAATTCAACAACAAAAGCCTTGATTGCGGCCACTCTGGGGGTGCTTCTCTGCGGCGGCGTGATTTTCTGGCAGGTTAGGGCGAGGAAAGCTGAAGCCGTGAACTTGTCGGCGGAAGACATGGCTCTGATCGCTGAGGATCAACCAGCCCAACTGCGGCAACGTCTTTCGTCGGACGAGTCCGCTCGCAAAGATTTTGCCCAGGACGTGAAGCGACTACTGGCCGTAGCCGAGGAAGCCCACAACCATGGGGTCGATAGGACTCCGGAAATTAAGCGACAACTCGAGTTTCAGCGTGCCAGCGTGCTAGCCCAATACTACTTTGAACAGTTAGGCGATTCTGGTCCAAATATCACAGACCAGGAGGTCGATAACTTTTTCAAACAACCTGGCAATCAGCAGAAGTTTGACGAACTCGTTAACGATGCGAAGGGTAAAGACCCGCAAATGAAGGCCCAGGAGATCCCTCAGGATCAGCTCAACATGTTCAAGCAGCGCCTGGGTCGCATCTACATCGGTGAGAGCAAGGCAATCGCTCAAGGCATCGATAAAAAACCCGCAGTCAGGTTGCAGACCTTGCTGCAGGAAGCTCGCGTGGTCGCGCAGAAGTACGCTGTCGACAACCTGCAGGAAAAAATGAAGGCGACAGATGCCGAAGTTGACAACTATTTCAAAGCGCATCCGGAGCTTGATACTGATTCGAAAAAGCGTGCTGAAGCCGAAGATGTATTGAAGCGGGCGCGTGCGGGCGAAGATTTCGCCAAGCTAGCCAAAGAGTTTTCCACCGATGGCAGCAAAGACAAGGGTGGTGACCTGGGTTGGTTCGGCAAGGGAGAAATGGTGCCGGAATTTGAGAAGGCCGCCTATGCTCTCAAACCAGGTGAGATCAGCGACGTGGTACAGAGTAAGTTTGGCTATCACATAATCAAGTTGGAAGAGCGCAAGACGGAAACTAAGGACGGCAAGACCGAGGAGAAGCTACACGCACGACATATCTTGATCAGCGATCAAGCAGCCAATCCCTTTGGCCCACCGCAGACTGCGCGAGATAAAGCGCGGAGCGCGGTTGAGCAAGAGAAGGCCAAGAAGATCCTGGATGAAATTGTCAGCCGGTCACATGTGCAAGTGGCAGAGAACTTCCAGGTAAAAATGCCTGAGCCGTCGCAGATGCCAAACTTCGCGCCTGGATTACCCGGGGCTCCGCCGGAAGGGCAGACGCCTCCTCCAGCGGCGTCAGATTCTCCAGCGAAACCAAAGGCAGCGCCACCCGCGACTAAGAAGCAAAAATAGTATTCCGCAGGTGACGAAGCGAGACCCAGTTTAATCAATTCAAGACCCATGCAGATAGGCCATTATCGCGTGGAGATCATTCCGGACACTGAATTTCACCTCGACGGAGGTGCGATGTTCGGCGTGGTCCCACGCAATCTTTGGTCTCAAGTCTGTCCGCCCGACGAACAGAACCGCATTCGCATGAACATGAATTGTCTGTATGTCGAAGCCGGTGCTGAGAAGATTCTTTTGGAGACTGGTATCGGTGATAAATGGTCGCCAAAGCAATCATCAATCTATGGCATTCAACGCCAACGACCGTTGGCCGACACTCTGCGTTTGAAAGCCGGAGTCGATCCGAACGACATCACCATTGTGGTTAATACCCACTTGCATTTTGACCACGCGGGCGGCAATACAAGGTTTGATGAGCGTGGCGCTGCGGTTCCTTCATTTCCCAACGCCCGCTACCTTGTTTCAGGCGCAGAGTTGGAACATGCAGAAAGTCCCAGCGAGCGCGATCGTGCGAGTTATCTACCGGCGAACTGGCGACCGTTACTTGAATCGGGACAGTTAGAGACAAAAGACTCTGACTACGAGGTCACGCCTGGCCTGACCATGGAAACACACCCCGGTCATAACCGCTCGATGCAGTGCTGGCGCTTGCAAAGCAACGGGACTACGGTGTTTGGTCCCGCTGACCTGGTACCGATGCGGGCGCATGTGGCGTTTCCGTGGATCATGGGATACGACCTTTATCCGGTGGAGACTTTGGCCGCTAAAAAACAGCTGTTGCCGCAGGCGGCGCGAGAAGGATGGATCTGTCTTTTCTATCACGATCCAGATGAACCGTTGTGCCGCTTGGTAGAGACTGACGGCAAACTTATTCCAGTACCAATTGGAAAAGGTAACTGATGACATCTATTCCTCAAGTGAGAATTGGCATTATTGGCGGTAGTGGCCTCTATCAAATGCCGGAGTTGACCGGGGTCGAAGAGGTCAAGGTAGATACACCGTTCGGCAGCCCCTCTGACGCATTCATTATCGGCACGCTGGAAGGCGAGCGAGTAGCTTTCCTCCCGCGTCATGGTCGGGGTCACCGTTTCACTCCCACCGAGCTCCCTTTTCGCGCCAACATATACGCCATGAAGTTGTTGGGAGTGGAGCGCATCCTGTCTGCATCCGCAGTAGGTTCGCTGCAGGAAAAGTACGCGCCGCTCGACATGGTCATTCCGGACCAGTTTTTCGATCGCACTCGGGCGCGAGTGAAAGAGTCAACATTTTTTGGCGAAGGCATCGTGGCCCATGTGTCGTTGGCCCACCCTGTTTGTCATGAGTTGGGTGACGTCCTGGAACAATCTTGCAAGGCTGCTGACGTGAAAACCCATCGCGGCGGTACCTATCTGTGTATGGAGGGCCCGGCGTTTTCCACGGTCGCGGAATCAAATGTCTATCGCTCGTGGGGAATGGACATCATTGGCATGA
>DATFRK010000541.1:0-6925 GCA_035263325.1 Pyrinomonadaceae bacterium
GTTGCGCTTTCGCCAGTCAACGCCGACTCTTCAGCTTGTAGGCCGGAAGCCTCCAGCAATCTCGCATCAGCTGGTACGCGATCTCCAGCGTTGAGAATGATCACGTCGCCCGGAACCAACTCTTCCGCGTCAACCTCGGTCTCTTTAGCTTCACGACGAACTCGTGAAGTTGTGCGAGCCTGACGGCGCAGGGCGTCTAAGGCGCGACTTGCTTGCCACTCGGTGACGAACCCAACGACTGCGTTGATGAGTAAAACAACCAGGATGGCAATAGCTTCCAGGATATCGCCGGTAAGGAAGGACACGAGAGCGGCGACAGCTAAAAGACCAACTACAATGCTGGCAAACTGTTCGGCGAACATGCGCCAGATCGGACGCGGGCGCACTGAGCGAATAGTGTTCGCACCGTAGTGCAAGCGGCGTTGAGTGACTTGATCACTCGTGAGTCCGATTGCGGGATCGACGTCCAGTTGCGAGGCGACGGCTGACGCTTCGCCGGAGTGCGGTATTTGTCGCTCAGCTGTCGGCCATGGTTGCTTACTGAGATTGGTCCTACCCAGGGCTTTTCCGGCGGCGCTCATAGCTGCTTCAGATCTGCTGTCTTCTACCTTGTTCGTCGGCAATTGGCGTTCCCCCTTTGGGCTAGCGCGAATCTCGTGGAACCGACGGCATGATTCGTCGCTTATGAAGAAATCCTAATTGCTCAGCTGAGCAAAACTACGCAATTGGGTCGTCCGGATCCCAACTACATTATCACGCAACGAGACGGAAGCCCGGGACAGAAGTGATGGCACGTTCGTTGCTCGAGGGAATGCCGTATGTGACACTATGTTCTGGTCTACAAATCTTGGCGTTACCGCAGATTGTTTTTTGCATTGGCGTCTACCTGAACGGAAAGTTTTCGTGAGGATTGAACCTTATGTCAGCATCAATTGATTCCCCTGCGATCGAATTTCGTAACGTCTCGCTGAGCTTCGATGATGCAGCGGCGCTCGTTGATATCAGCTTCACACTGAGTAGTGGGGAGATGATCATCCTGACCGGCGCTTCAGGCTCGGGTAAGTCTGTGCTGTTGAGGCTGGCGATGGGACTACTAAAGCCGGACTCGGGACAAATTTTTCTTCGCGGACGCGAAATTGAAAGCCTTGACGAGTCAGAGTTACTGGCGATCCGTGGTGGCCTGATGGGCATGGTATTTCAGGAAGACTCTCTTTTTACCGGCATGACGGTTTACGACAACACGGCCTATCGCCTGGAGGAACACGGGTGGAGTGAAACAGAGATTGAGAAAGCCGTGCGCGAAGTTTTGCAGTTTGTTGGGCTCGAAGGCGAAGAGGAGAAGTTTCCGGAAGCGCTGTCGGGAGGCATGAAGCGCCGCCTGGAGATAGCGCGGGCCATGATCGGATGGCCACAAATCATGTTGTACGATGAACCGACAATGGGTCTCGATCCAATTGTTGCTATTCAGGTACTAGACCTTGTGATCCGAGCGCGCGACCTTAACAAAGTCTCGTCGCTGTACGTTACTAAGAAGTTCTATGAGATTCCGCACCTGGCAAAATTGTCTGCCGCACGCTCGACGAGTGGTGAGGTCTCGATCAATGAAACTACTCCGGGCAGTCAAGCTCGCACCAGGGTGATGGTTCTCGAGAAAGGGAGAATTATTTTTGTGGGCACCGCTGATGAGTTTCAGAAAAGTGAGCTCCCGGCGATTAATGAACTAGCAGCACTCGATCATCACGACCACACCAAAGATCCTTACTTCAAGGACCCCTGGGACAAGCGACGCCATCCCAACGAGGAAATCCTATAGAGAACCCGGAGAGGGAGCGACGGGAATGCTACGGTCAAATCTCGTCAATCGTAAATCGAAGTTGACCTTAGTATCCCGTCGCTCCCCCCCGGGTTCTCTACGACTTCAAAATCTGCGCCAACGCTTTAAGCAACTTTTCCGCCGTGTAGGGCTTGTCCAGGAAGATCTCGACTCCTTCCAATGAAGCATCTGTCTGATAGTGACTGGTGCCGAAACCACTTGCCGCGACGATTCGCACTGCCGGGTTCATCCGTTGGAGCGCACGTATCGTTGCCGGTCCATCCATGAATGGCATCATCATGTCAGTTAAGACTACCGCGACTTCATTTTTGTGATCGGCATAAAGCGCCAGGGCTTCAGTTCCTTCACTCGCGATCAGTACTCGATAACCAAACGTTTCCAGCGTGCCCCGAGTAATCTCCCTGATTGACTCTTCGTCGTCGACCACCAGTATTAGTTCCCCATGGCCCATCGGTAGATCAGTTTGCAAGGCACCTGCTGCCGCTGTTCCCGGGGCATCAAGAGCCGGCAGGTAAACTGAAAACTTACTTCCTTTGTGCAACTCGCTGTAGAGATTTATAAATCCGCCATGGCTCTTCACAATCGTGAGTGCTGTCGGTAGCCCCAGGCCCGTTCCCTTGGCCATCTCCTTGGTAGTAAAGAACGGTTCGAAGATCCGGCTCTGCATTTCCTGCGATATTCCTGGTCCAGTGTCTGACACGCTAATCACTACAAAACGGCCGGGGTTCGCTTCGACATGCATCCGGGCATAGTTCTCGTCAACAACTTCATTCCCTGCATGGATCGAGATGGCGCCGCCTTCAGCCATGGCATCGCGAGCGTTGACACAAAGGTTCATCAGCACCTGGTGGATCTGGGTCGCATCTGCCGAAATCAACCACAAGTCGTCAGGCACGAGAAAATTGATTTCAATTGACTTGGGCAGCGTCTCTCGCAGGATCTTGACGATCTCTTTGATTAAGTGGCGGGGTTGCACGGCCACGCGCTCCCCACTGACACCTCTCGCGAACGACAACACTTGACGCACCATGTCAGCCCCGCGTGAAGCGTTGGCGCGTAACACTTCCAGCCACTTCCGCGTTGCCTCGTCGTTTGCTTTCAACTGCAGCATGTCAATGGCCATCAGGATTGGTGAAAGGACATTGTTGAGATCGTGAGCGATGCCTCCGGCCAGAGTGCCAATGGACTCCATCCGCTGCGCTCGCAGAAACTGCGCTTCCATCCGCTGCTTCTCAGTGATGTCCGTATTGATAATTAGAATTGAAGTTGGCCCTCCCTGTTCATCGCGCACCAGGGTCCAGCGACTTTCTACCACGATCTCGGATCCGTCGCGCCGGAGCTGTCGAAACTCACCGGTCCACTCTCCCTTCTCAAGTATTGCCCGGTTGGCCTCCTCGAAGAGAGCTACGGGCTTGGTTGCTAACAGATCGGTGGCGTTCTTGCTGATGACTTCATCCGCCAACCAGCCGTAAATTCGTTCTGCCCCTTTGTTCCAGAAGAGAATATTGTGATTTAAATCGCGGACCAGGATTGCGTCCTGTGCTTGATCGAGCAAAGCGGCTTGCTCGCATATTCGTTCCTCGGCGCGCTTACGTTCAGTTATATCGCTGCGGATAGCGATGTATTGATATGGTTTTCCTTCTTCATTAAGGAAAGGAACAATCGTGGTGTCGACCCAGTAGTACGTGCCATCTTTGGCCCGGTTCTTTATCTCACCATGCCACACTTTACCGCCGGCAATGGTGGTCCAAAGATCTCTGATGAACTCTTTTGCGTGATAGGCGGAGTTTATGATCCGGTGGTCCTGGCCCAGTAACTCCTCGCGCGAGTATTGAGATATCTGACAGAACTTGTCGTTGGCGTAGTTAATGATGCCGCGTTGATCGGTAATCGCGACGATAGCCGCTTGATCAAGCGCAAACTTGATGTCTGCTAACTCTTTAAGTGAGCGTTCAAGGGCTTCGTCCGGTGATGGCGAAGTCTCAAGCGGTGTGGGACCGGAGGTAGTCATGGGGGTGTTTTAAGTAGCAGCGCTTTGAGAATCGGTTGCGTCCCGTGCTTCTTCAAGCTTCTGCAAGCGATACCGCAGTTGGTCCCGCGAAATACCCAACAATTTAGCGGCCCTGGTCTGGTTGCCGCCGCTTCGCTCAATCGCCTGTTGAACGAACGACATTTCTGCCTCTTCCAGAGAGATGCCGTCAGCGGGAAGAGTAAACTGGGCCCGGCCGTGAACCCTTCCCGGTTCAGACGCAGCAGCACCAACCGATTGGTCCAGCAACCCACCGGGTAGATATTCGGTCGTGATCCGGTCCGTGTCTTCCAATATCAAAGCTCGTTCGATCACATTCCGCAGTTCCCGAACATTGCCCGGCCAATGATAACGACGAAACAGCGCCACTACTTCGGGCGAAAGGCCACTGATCTTCTTACGCAGACGCAGCCGGGAGCCAATGGTATCGATGTAGTGCTGCGAGAGAAGCAGAACATCGTCGCCCCGTTCGCGCAGCGGAGGAATATCGATCTGAATGACCGACAGGCGATAGTATAAGTCCAGGCGAAAACGCCCGGCCTCACTTTCCGTCTTTAAGTCACGATTGGAGGCCGCTAGCACGCGCACATCGAGCGGGATGTCTTTCAGGCCACCAACGCGTCGGAAGGCTCCCTCTTCGAGGACTCGCAATAGTTTTGCCTGTAAGGAGAGTTCGAGTTCTCCTATTTCATCGAGCAGCAGGGTGCCTCCTTCGGCTTGTTCGAAAAGACCTTCCTTGCGCGTCTTAGCGTCAGTGAAGGCGCCTTTCTCATAGCCGAACAGTTCCGACTCAATCAGCGTCGCCGGAAGGGCCGCGCAGTTAATCGCGATAAAGGGATTATTGGCCCGCTGGGAGCCATAGTGGATCGCTTTCGCTACTAGATCTTTGCCGGTGCCCGATTCACCCTGCAGCAGTACGGACGACACTTCGCTCTCCGCGACCTTGGCAGCAAGCGCCAGCATCTTTTTCATCGCTGGAGAATCACCGACTATCTGCTGAAAATTAAACTCCCTGGCGCGCTCTTTTCTGGACTGCTCAACTTCCCGCCGCAGCTGACGTGCTTCAATTCCGTTGCGGATCGTGACCCGCAACTCTTCCAGGCTAATTGGTTTGCCAATGAAATCATAAGCGCCGCCGCGAAGAGCGGAGATGGTGTTCTCAACCTGCACATTGCCAGTGATCATTATCACGACACAGTCTGGATAGTCCTGTTTGATCTGGCGCAGGACGTCCAGGCCTGAACCGTCAGGTAGGTCAATATCAAGCAGCACTGCGGCCGGCACATCGTCGTTGAATTGGGCCAGCGCTTCAGCGACAGTTCCTGCTTCGACAGGATCAAAGGTCCAACTGCGCAAAGCCTCGCCAAGTGTCCAGCGAATTGACCGGTCGTCATCGACTACCAGGATTTTTTCTTTAGAGTTTTTCAGTTTGGGTTACTCCGGCGCTAATTTGCTGTTGCTCCTTCATTATATGCGGAGGTTGGCGATTCGATAACCGTCGATTTGCGGATTCAACGTACCTTCAATAGCGCACTTGGGAAGGCTGGTAAGCGACTTGCCGACCCAACTATCAAGTCGGCCAACTAAGCGCACCCCCGCTGATGCTGCCAACCACACGTCCCAATTTTGACTAGTGCTAATCCTCTATATTAATTCAATAGGTCCTAAGTCAAAGATAAGCGGGGGTGCGCTAAGTTGAGCGTCGTGTTAGTTGAGTCGGCAAGTCGCTTACCACCCTTCCTAACTGCGCAAAGGTAGTGAGGTGAGTCGGCAAGCCGCTTACCGCCCTTCCTAACTGCGCTGTGTTTGTCAGTTGAACTGGCAAGCGGCCAATGAAGGCGATTCGGAACAACCCAGCGCCGCTGCGCCTCTTGGTTGACTGTAGCTCCTACCAACCACATCGACCGCGGAAGCGCAGGGGACGCTGAGAGTCGCGGGAGTATTTCCCCGCAGATCGTTTTGCCTCACTTGATCTTTTTCCAGACGAGGTCGTTGTTCTCGCGGCGATCCAACATCTCAGTCACTTTTCCAGATTCATCGCGCACGAAGTACTTCTCACCACGCACGGTGCCTTTGGTGAAGTACGTGTTGACGTCCGCAGGGGTCCACTCTTGTTTTTCTCTCCCAGTTCGTTGGGCCATCAACTTACCTCCCTCCACGGCAATCGTGTAGATCACCCCCGGTGCTAATTCATATTGGCCGGCGAGAGATTGATAAACTTCAGGCTTAACTGAAGCGGTCTTGCGCTCGCTGGGCTTCACCGTGATCTGAGTGGCCACCAACTGCCAGTGCCCGTTGCGACGGAAATAGGTATCGGTGACCAGATAGGTTGGGGTTAGTTTCTGCCCGAGGACGTTTTCCTCTTCCAGCGCGCGCCAGGACAACACGGCCGCATCACCATTGATGCGCGACTGTACGTTCGTCACGCGAATCGAACCGGTATAGCCTTTCGGCAACGGCGCCATTGAGTCGACAATTTCCTTCTTGGTTTGCACCTTCCAGTTCTCGTCGGTGTAGATGAGATCGTCCGCTACATATTTCTCCCACACGGCTTTATCACCCACGGCCACAGCGTCCATCAGTTCCTGCGCGATGTGGGTCAGTTCCTGTTCAGTGGCTGTGTCCGATGAACTCTTTTGATTGGTTTGAGTCAGCCCAAGCAAGAGGGAAAGGAGGGGAATGAGAATTGTGGTAATAGGTTTCATAAGCGGCTTGCCTCCTCAACTCACTCCCTTTGCGCAGTTGGGAAGGGGGTAAGCGACTTGCCGATTCAACTATCGACTCGAACTACTAAGCGCACCCCCGCTTACGCTGCCAATCACACGTCCTCACTTGCATAGCGCAACCTCTATTGAGCAGTTCAACAGTTCCCTACCTGAAAGCTCAGCCGGGGTGCGGTTAGTCGGCCGACCTGATAATTGAACAGGCAAGTCGCTTACCCCTTCCCAACTGCGCATGCCTCGGGGAGTTAATCTCAGGCCCGGCAACCTCAGGTGGCGGAATCAAGCTGATTCAAGGGCGCCACCGGATATACATCGGCTGGCGCTGCTTTCTCCGCGGAA
>DATFRK010000542.1:0-6029 GCA_035263325.1 Pyrinomonadaceae bacterium
CGATGCTCTTTACACCGCGGCGGTTTGTCATGAAAGGTTGGCGAATTACAACCCTTACTGGCGTGAGATTTACGGCAAGGGGCTGCATGCCGGAGAGCGAATGGTCACGTACGCCAATGTCAAGGCTACGTATCCGAAATACCAACTGCCACGCGGAACGTCTGGCTGGCAACCGTCAACGCGTACAGTCAACAATGGACCAGGCTGGGCTGCCGCGCCGAAACCTCCACCGCGTTTGTCCAGAACCGCGCGAGTGAAACTCCTCATTGGACGCGTCGCAGATCGTTTGTACTCCTTCTGGCGGCTGACGGGAAAGCGCTGGCTAATGGAACTTTTGATCTTCGTTGGATTTCTGCTCACCGCCCGCATAACCAGTAAGAATCGCCGCCGCCTACGCCTGCGAGTTGCACGATATCGGATGGCCCAGGATCGCGGTCCAGTCAGCGATCCAGGCTGCGAAATGTTTTGGATTTGTCCGTTGCAGTCTAGGGTTTTCGAGCAAGTTAGGCGTTGGTTGGGGGAGAAAAGTCGGGAGTTCATAGGTCTGGCCATGGATCGTCGTATCAGACCAGTGCTGGTGCGAACCGTTGTCTCATACTCAGTGATGGTCGGACTGCTGTTGGAGTTGATGCGAACCCTTTGGTCTGGATAACACGGTCAGGTGAAGTTAGCTCTTAAGCTGGACTAGGGGTTGTTCTTTCATGCAAGTTCGTGCGCTTTCGTGGATCGTATTCTCGAGAGGAGAAAAGCGATCCACGAAATCACACGAAGCCCAGCAAAGAAGCAAGCCGATACCTTGAGTGAGCGCAGAAACCTTTTTTGCAACGGCAGCAGGAACTCTATTTCGAATCTTTTTTCTATTCTGGCTACGAGTCGCAACATCCGCGAGATAACAAAATCACGTCGAATTGGCCTTCGTGAACCAGGTTGAGTGCGTCTTCCGGTGATTTGGCCCAGGTTACACGATACCCTTCACCCCTCAGCATTACAGATGTTCCCTGACAAGTGTCCAGATCGTAGTCTACGACCAGGACATGAGCGTCGCCCTGTAGTCTCATAAGTTTTCAGTTGAGTTCGGGATTAGTTAACTTCTAGAGGGAAAGGGGTCAGGGCGGATTCTCAGCGATCGCGGAAGCAATAGCAATAGGGGATATCCCTATTACCTTGTAAATTACTATTGAGAATGTCACAAAGTCTTTTCGTGAATCGTGAATAGTAAATCGTGAATCGCTGCTTTGCTAAGCCTGGTGACTTGAACGGGAACAAGGTGATTCACGATTTACGATTCACGATTTGATTTCTTTGGCGATCTCTTCGATCAGGGTCTTGAGCTTCTCCGCCTCCAGTTCTGCTTTCATCAAATAACTATCCTTCAAATCCCCTTCCTCGCGCCTTCTGGCGAGGAGGATCGATTTATAGGCTTCATTGGCCAACCACCAGGCTTGGCGCAGCTTCGAGAGCATCCGCGCAGTATTGCAATCAGATTTTCGTTAGACAATGCAAACATGCCACGGCCTTGCGCCGTGGTACTTGACGCTCGCTGCTAGACAAACACCCAGTCGGAAAGACACTCGATGCTGCGGTCTTGCGCCGTGGTCTTTCACGTTTGCTGCTAGAGGTAGACCGAGCAATGAACGTGAAACTCCACGGCGCAAGGCCGTGGCATCAGGAGCCGAAGACTCGAATGTTCTAGCGTCAATCGTGAAACTCCACGGCGCAAGGCCGTGGCCTCCAGACGGAGTCACCCTTCTCGTGCACCTCAGTGGCTGACTTTGTGGGTTTCCGCCAGTAGAATAATTCCCTAACCTGTACGTTTTGCCAGTGGCTAACCCGAGCGATTCATAGTATCGAACCAGTAGCAAGAGCTCGCTATGGCCATATCAAACGGTACCAAGCTGGGCCACTATGAGGTGCGCTCGAAACTGGGCGCGGGCGCCATGGGTGAAGTGTACCTGGCCGAAGACCTCAGCCTGCATCGAAAAGTAGCAATCAAAGTTCTACCGCCAAGCGTGACCGCCAACGAGGCACGCCTGCAACGATTCAACCGGGAAGCACAGACAGCCTCAAGCCTGAACCACCCGAACATCCTCACCGTCTATGAAATTGGTACCGAGGGCGAATATGAGTACATCGTCACTGAATTCATCGATGGAGAATCGCTGCGCCAGCGGCAACGTCGCGGACCGTTCACCTTAAATGAGGCCCTGGACATTGGTACCCAGGCAGCCTCCGCGCTGGCAGCCGCGCATGCCGCCGGGATCATGCACCGCGACATCAAGCCGGAAAACATCATGCTGCGCGAGGACGGCGTGGTGAAGGTATTGGATTTTGGCTTAGCGAAGTTGAGTGAATCTGATGAGCACGCGGTTAAGCAAGCTTCGGATCCGGAAATGCAATTGACTTTGCCCGGAGCGATCATGGGCACGGCCCGTTACATGTCTCCGGAACAGGCGCGCGCCCAGGGCGTCGATACGCGCACTGACATTTGGAGCCTTGGCGTCGTGCTTTATGAAATGGTGGCGGGACACGTGCCGTTCGCCGCGCAGACGATGGGCGACGTACTGGTCGCGATCCTGACAGTTGAACCCAAGCCGCTCAGCGCCTACTCAGCCACCATGCCTGGCGAACTTGATCGCATCGTGAAGAAAGCGCTCATGAAGAACAAGGATGAGCGTTACCAACTGGCAAAAGACCTGGGCCTAGATCTGAAGAACTTGAGACAACGGCTTGAGTTTGCAGCGCAGTTCACAGGCTCGACTGAGCAGTTGGTCGGCACCGGCTCAGATCCCATGATGACCATGGCCTACGTGGGCGATCGATCGACCGCCAACCCAGCGGAGGACATCAGCACCACTCCATCCTTAGATGCCGCAAAGCTTAGACTTCCGGGACGGCGTAGACTCATCACCACAATTGTTCCAGCCATTGTCGTCAGCCTACTGACGCTTAGCTACTTCGTCTACTCTCGCTACTGGCACCCGGCCAAAAGTGCTGCAATTTCGTCGTTAGCCGTCCTGCCATTCGCCAATAGCAACAACGATCCAGACCAGGAATATCTTTCCGACGGTATCAGCGAAAGCCTGATTAATCGTTTGTCACAATTGCCCGGTATCAAGGTGATCGCCAACAGTTCGACGATGAAATACAAGGGCAAGGATACCGATCCCGCGGACATCGCCAACGAGTTAGGTGTCAGCGGCATTATTACCGGTCGCATCAGCCAACGCGGTGATGATCTTTTGATCAGTGTGGAGCTGATCGACGGGCGGGATCGAACTCAGGTGTGGGGTGAAAAGTATCAGCGCAAGGCAACTGACCTGCAGGCTGTGCAAGCGGAAATCACCAGTGAAGTGGCGGACAAGATGCGTTTGAGTTTGACCACTAGCCAACAGGTACAGGCTGCCAAAGCGGATGCGGTAAACCCGGAAGCATATGAATTGCTGCTCAAAGGACGCGCCCATCGCTCCAGGGAAGGCACGGAGGATCGCAAGAAAGCGGCGGAGTACTTCAAGACGGCCACGGAAGTAGATCCCAAGTATGCGCTCGCTTATGCGGAACTTGCCGGTGTCTACCGCAGTCTAATCGGCAGTAGTGCACTGGATCCCAAGGAGTATCTTCCCAAGGCTACAGACGCGGCTCGACGCTCCCTGGATCTCGACCCGAATCTTCCTGAAGGACACTACGCCCTGGCCAATCTAAAAGTGGACACCTGGGCCTGGAACGACGCCGAGCAGGAGTACAAGCGAGCCATTGAGTTAAACTCGAACCTGGCCCTGGCCCACCGCTATTACGCTGTCTATCTCAGCTACGTGGGCCAACACGATCAGGCATTGGCGGAAATAAAGAAGGCCCAGGAACTCGATCCTTTATCAAACCGGATCCACTCCACCTACTGTCAATTGCTCTACTTTGCCCGGCAATACGATTCCTCGATTGCAGAACTGCAGAAAAGTCTCGGACAAGACGCAAATAACAGTTACACCTATTTCCTACTGGCTAACAACTACGTCGCCAAAGGTATGCACGAAGAGGCGATCAATGCTTACCAAAAAGCGCTTGACCTGGGCCTCAGCACAGCCAACACAAGAATCTACCTCGCTACGGAACAAGCAAGATCGGGGAAGAAGGACCAGGCGCAGAAACTTCTCGCCGAACTCCAGGCAAGTAAGCAATATGTTTCGCCCGCTGACTTAGCCGTCCTCTACGACGCGTTGGGCGAACGCGAAAAAGCATTTGCCTCGCTCGACACCGCCTATAAGAATCGCGACCTGCAACTGCAATTTGTTGGGACAGATCCCAGATTTGATTCACTCCGCTCCGATACCAGGTTCAAGGACCTGGTGCGACGAGTGGGACTCCAGATCTAGAAATCATTCTTACAAGTCGGCCCACCTTTTCTCCTAAGCGCGCTCATGCTCAATCAATTGTGAAGACGGAGGAACTCAAATGAATCAAGTTATTACTCTCGGGAAACTCGCAATCCTTTTTCTCTTTGTTGCTGTTTTCAGCGTTGGGCAAAAGACCGAAGAGACCGTGTCTGCCGATTCGGCATTGGCGGAACTGAAAGCCGGGAATGCGCATCATGTGGCGCATCGTTACACCCATCCGCATGTAACACCGGAAAGGCAACGTGAACTGGCCTCGGGGCAACATCCGCACGCACAGGTCTTGAGTTGCGCTGATTCAAGAGTGCCACCGGAAGTTGTGTTCGATCAGGGCCTGGGCGATCTCTTTGTGGTACGGGTGGCGGGTAATGTGACTTCAGATTCGGAGTTAGGCAGTCTCGAATACGGAGCGTTGCATCTACATGTGCCACTGCTGGTGGTGTTGGGCCATCAGCATTGTGGCGCCGTGACGGCAGCGGTCGAAGGTGGTGAAGCGGAGGGGCACATCGGATCGTTGGTGAGCTTGATCCGACCGGCAGTTGAAGCGACTAAGGGGATGCCCGGCGATCCGGTGGACAACGCTGTGAAAGCAAACGTTGAGATGACCGTTAAGAAACTCCGCGCCTCACCAATTTTTGCGGAGCTGATCGCCGGGGGAAAATTGAAGGTAGTCGGGGCCGTATACTCCTTGGACACCGGCAAGGTCACGTGGCTTGGCGACTAGGAGACACGGAGAGGCGTAAACGAGTGGCGAGCCAAAGTTGTCAAAAATTGGATACCACCGGCTTCAGCCGGGGGGTACTTCAGTTTCAACCTAGTCAGGGCTTGTCCGAATGAGTGGAGATACCACCGACTTTAGTCGGGTGGAGCTTCAGCTTCTGCCATTTTTTTCTCCGGAGAGGCCGAATCTGAAGCTCCACCCGACTAAAGTCGGTGGTATCTGTAAGAGAGAATTTGGAGTGCGTGACTAGGTTAAATTTGAAAACTCCACCGCCTGAAGTCGGTGGTATCTCCCTAGAAAAATAGATATCAAGGCGACGTGCTCTGCTTTTCAGCTACGAACACCACGGTGATTTTTCGATTTTTCGCGCCGTTGCGCGGCCCCAGGGCATCGATATTCAGCTTGTCAATTGTCTTCCCATCAGGCAAGAGAAATAGCTTACCCGTGCCGGTCGCATTTCCGTCCACAACTCCGCCGGTAATCTTCAAAGAAATGCCCTTGCTCAGATCGGAAGGAGCGGACCACTTTCCCTTGGCGAATAACTGTATCTCGGAGACGAAGGTGAATTCTGCATTTCCATCCTCCTTCAAGTTGATCACCACCGAAGTGATCTTGCGCGCCTCATTGTCCGCGACAGTGATCGTTCCCTCACCTTTTGCCGATCCACTGAACGACTTGATTCGTGAGTCGTCGATTCGGGCTGGGGATTGCCAGCAAACAAAAAGGACAAGCACAAGTGAACTAAGGAGTTTTGGCTTCAATATTTCACCACCTTTGGCCACGGGCTTGAAATGCCACTCTATTCAAAGGCAGAAATGCTCCAATTGCTACTGTTACAATTAACAGGTCGGCTGATGCTTGATAACTGGTGTGATTACGAGATCGGCGGGTTATTTGTTGAAGGGTAAACAGTAGTTTTCATC
>DATFRK010000543.1:0-11695 GCA_035263325.1 Pyrinomonadaceae bacterium
GGGCCTGGGATAGCCGACGAGGGTGAAGCCAGGATGCTCAGGCCAGATGTCGGAAGGTTTGCCCTCGACAGATGCGAACACGGTTTCGGTCTTAACCTGCGACGCTAAGGAGGGATCGAAGGAGAGATGCACTCCCTTGTAATTAACCGTAGTACTGGCGCTAGGTACAGATGAGGTCTTACTGGCGGCGCTGCCTGCCGCCGGGTTTGACCCGGTTGCTGAACGACAATTGCTGGTTAGAGAAACTGCACCTATGAGTGCGAGTGAAGGAAGAAGGATTGATGATTTCATCTTAGGGCTCCGCTAGGAATTCGTTCACTGCCATAGTCCAACCTGGTAACGCCGGCTCAGCCTCGGCTGTGTCGTGCTCGTGATACAGCGTGAGATTGTGAGCATCGTCTCGCCGGTAGACTCGGACCAACTTTTCGCGTAGGACATCGACGTCCCACACGACCAGGGTACCGGCAGCAAAATAGTCTGCGCGCTTCTGGGCCATCTTTGCTTCGGCGGCTGGGCCATAATCATCTGCGCTACGAACCTCTACGGCGAAGATTGGTGCACCTTCGAGAAACAGGCCTCCCCGCAGTTCGCCTTTGTAGAACGCGGCGTCAGGACTAAAGGAACGTCGATTGGGAAGATTGACTATGAAGCCGACATTGTCGGGAAAGGCGTAGCCGCCTCCAAAGCGACGTTCATAGTCATTCAAGCGGATATAGATTTTTCCCGCAGCTCGGCCGGGTACTCCACGCTCGGGTGACATGAGTACCAGTTCTCCGTTAACAATTTCTGCTTTGCCGTGTTCAGGGACGCGGTAGAGGTCGTCCACTGTGGCTTCGGTTTTTGCGGTCATAAGAAAACTCTCGCGCTCATTCTACGTTCCCTGCATTCCGGAGTGCACGACTGATGACTACTCCGGCACTAGTTGGCTGGAGTTTTTTCTTGCTCACAACCTGAGTCTCCACTTGCTCGCTCATCGACGCCCGTCATATTTCCCCGAATGGGATTAGCGCCTTGTATCGGTTTCGAGCGAGACCTGGCTAACACTTTGATCGCTGATGGTATGAGCTCCTCTCGCGCATTTGTGATCACCGGCACGGGCGGGTAAGCCATCGCCGGATTGGTAGCTTCTTTCAGGCTCGCGAGATCACGAGTTGAGTAAAAAATCACCGGCAGTTTTGCGATTACCGGGTCTGGATAACTCTGTCTAAGTTTAACGATGAAGTTCACACCCTCATTGATGGGAATGCCGTTGGTGTCTTTATACGAGTCCCCGTCCCGACAGATATCGGATACGATCAGGTCGAAGTCATTGTCTGATGTCAAAATCTTTTCCGCCGCCGGGCTGGATATCGCGGTAATCACTCCTACGCCAAGGGCTCTCAAAAGCCGTCGCTCGCCCACCAGCACATGCGGTTCATCATCAATCCAGAGCACTCGACTACCGCGAATGGCGATCAATTGATCGTTCATCTGGGAAAGTTGTGACTGGAGTTTTTCGTTTGTATCTTCGTCGACGTTGAGGCTTGAGATAGCGCCCTGGACCTGTGGTTGATCAAGAGCCAGTTCAAACCCGCCAGCTTTAAAAGACCTTAGATAATTCAGCGGCAGCACCAGCAGTACAATGCCTGCTCCGATTAAAATGAGAAAGACGTTATCCATTCTCCCTGACAGCGTGTCGTGAAACATTAAACGAACAAATGCCAGCAGGATCAGAACAACCGCGATGAGTATCTGCGTCCGACTTTTGGCAGGGTCCATGTTCATAATCAGAAAACTTCCATACTTACGCCAGTGGCACCGACTGGCCGGCCTGAACATAAGCATTCTCGTAAAGCATCAAACCGATCAGAGCTAGTGGCGCCCCGGAAACCCCGATGGAAAAACTAACTAAACCCAGGATCGCCAGCCACGGAAGCAAGCCGCCAAAGAACGAAAGAATCGTGCCGATCCAGAAATCATTTCGATAGCGACCCCAGACCATTTCCCAGATTGCCAGCCGCGCGTGCGCGGTCGGATGCGTCAACGAAACTTCACCCCAGATCATCAATAAATGGATCAAACTACTCAGTGCCAGTAGCCAGATCAGGAAGACTATTTCAGGTCGGATGAGGTCGATCATTTCTGAAGTCGACACGGCAGTCGTCATCAACCCCTTGAACATAGCAAAAAGGAAGACGAGAAATGCAGCGCCCAGCAGCAGTGACTGCACCAACAAGTGGGGAGGCAGTAGCGGGTTCTGCCACATGTCGCGCGCCTTTGCCTGGGCGAAGAGATAGGCTGTGTAAACTGCGGTCAGCGCTGACAAAGGAACGCCTGCGATCATCAACCAGCCTTGCAACCTTGGCGCGCCAAACCAACTGGCAAGAAAGTGCAACGCCAGCACCAACGTATACCCGGCAATGATGAACGAACCCTTAACCAGCCAACTGCGCCATTGGTGTAGCGTGAAGATCAGATAAAACCGTTCGGGATGTTCCAGGTCCCAAATGAGTAATCCACCAGTAATCGCTAGAAACAGACCTGAAACAACTGGAGTGGCCCACTGCCACATTGAGTTTCTCGGGTCCATGACACCAAATAGGACCAGCAACGCTGCCACCAGGTAGACACCGGAGGCGATTCCCTTGGTCCACGTATAGAGGCTCACCCGCCAATCCCAGGGAATCGAGTGGGCCACGTCGTAGGCCAGCAGGGCAGCGGCGGACGAATTGTTGTAACGCGGATTGCCTGATACGACTTGCTCGGAACTCTCCTGCTGTTCACTCCACATAAATAGTCCGCCATTGGGCCTGCGGGCAGCGAGTGGATCCAGCGTCGCTTGATGAGCACCCTTGTAGAAGAGTTTTGGCAGGGTCTCCTTTTCCGGTCTGCGCACGGCTACCGGTTCGCGATTTACGATTTCGGTGACGTACGAGTCGGGGTCATTCAGGTCACCGATCAGAATTGCCTGCGTCGGACAAACAACCACGCAAGCGGGTTCGAGGCCTACGTCGATGCGATGGGCGCAGAAGTTACATTTCTCCGCGGAGTGATCGTCCGGGTTGATAAAGATGGCATCGTAGGGACAAGCCGCCATGCAGGCCTTACAGCCAATACAGATCGACTTGTCGAAATCAACAATGCCATCGACCCGCTTGAACATCGCGGTAGTAGGACAGGCTGTGACACAAGGTGCAAAGGCACATTGATTACAACGCGTAACCTGGTGCGCCCGCCGTACTTGAGGAAACGTCCCGACGTCGACGTGTTTCACATAGGTGCGTGTCACCGAGACGGGGACAAGGTTTTCTGATTTACACGCAGTAGTGCAGGCGTGACAACCAATACAGCGCGTGTGGTCAATTACCTTGGCCCACTTAACCTGTTCAGTTTGGCCTGTCATTCAAAGGTTCCGGTCGGGAGTGAGGCGAAACTATACTACAGAGACGGTGGGCTCAAGCAGAGAAAACTCCAGCTGAGAGCACCGAGGAGGTCTCGACCATTGACAAATCCTTCGCTGTCATAACAAATTAGACAAGCGGCAATTGATGGCACAACCGGAGGTTATTGATGCGTTCTATTTTATTAGCTCTTTTAGTAGGTTTACTTGGTGTCGGTATTTTTGCTGGCTGTAACTCGACCGAAGGCAAGGGGGCCTCGGCCGCCCAGAATAAAGATAAAAAGGGCGACCAACAGGTACAGACGGTTTATGCCGATGGGGCGCGGCGTATCACGATTGTTGAGGCCCAGGAACTTATTAAAAAGGGTCAGGCTTTCGTAGTTGATGTACGCAACCAGGAGTCGTACGACGCGGGACACATTCCGGGCGCGAAGTTAATCCCGGCGGGTGAAATCCTGAATCATCTGGATGAGTTACCAAAAGACAAGACCATCATCACGTACTGTTCTTGACCAAGCGAACATACGTCCGCCGGTGCGGTGGTCAGCCTCAAATCAAAGAACGTAACGAATGCAGGTGCTCTTCTTGGTGGTTTCCCCGAATGGCAAAAGGAAGGACTCCCGGTAGAGAAGAAGTGACGGAGAGAATGGAGACAGGCGAAGCGGCGAATGAGTGAATGCCACGGCCTTGCGCCGTGGTTTTTACGTTTACAACTAGGAGAAAGACTTCCTTCTGAAACGAATGCCACGGCCTTGTGCCGTGGTTTTTTACGTTCACTGCTGTAAGCACCTCGTCTCAATAGCAGCAAACGTAAGGAACCACGGCGCGAGGCCGTGGCATTGTTTTCGGGAAGGGCACCAGTTGAGGTAGCAGCAAACATAAAAACCACGGCGCGGGGCCGTGGCATTCAGGTGGCGCTATCTCTCTCCACCCGTCACATCTGCGGCACTGGCTGCGCGACAAACGCCGGCAACGGCGTAACCACTTTCGTTGCCGGAACGCACAACACCGGGCAAGGTGCATTCCTCACTACTCGCTCAATCTCTGACCCCAGCACCGGTGATCCGCCAAACAAAGACGCGTGCACATTTGTGCCGATCACGATCAGATCAGCATCCTTCTCGGCCGCGAGCTTAACAATCTCTTCATAAGGTCGACCTTCAGCGATGTGTGTGATCGCGCTGCGTCTATCGCCCTTCAATTGCGACATTCGTTCCTGCACATATCTTCGCAGACGCGTGAGTGCGGCCAGCCCTCCTTCGGGGAACATGGCGGAAATCTGCTCAAAGTAATCACCGATTACATAAACGGCATGGAGTTCCGCGCCGAGGTGGTTGGAAATTTGAGTAGCAAGTTGAGTGGCGGTCGCGGAAGAGGGACGAAAGTTGGTCGCGAGCAGGATGCGGTTCACCCGTATCTCTGTTTTTCCTTCGTGATGTTCCACGAAATCGTGTTGCGGTGAGCGCACTGTCAAAACTGGGCAAGGTGCTTCGGCAATGATCTCCTCTGCAATCGATCCACCCAGCCTCCGTGAAAGCCTGGAGCGTCCGTGCGTCGTTACCGTAATGACGTCGACTTCGTGGTCTAGTGCCGCTTGCGAGATCTTTTCCGCCGGATCACCATCAACAATCACCGGATCGACATCAACGCCACCGAGCAAAGGATCAGCCAGCAACGTGTTCATGTCTGTTTGAATCTGCTGCAGCCACTTGTTCGGCTCGGTTGCAAAACTGTCTTCCGGAAGGCTTAGCAAATTTGCCGGCACCGGCGCACCCTGCACCGAAACCAGGACGACCCTGCCGCAGCGGTTCCGAGCAAACGCAGCCGCGTACTTAAGCGCCGCATGTGAATGAGCGGAGAAATTTGTCGGAAAGAGAATGTTTCGGAAGGGATACATGGCCTAACAAAGGTGGCTGGCTCCGAGGTTCTGGTGCTTTGCCGGGGGTACTTTGCTCCGTCTCAAAACTGCAAGTCAACGGGCAAACCACAAAGTTGAAAAAGTGAAGGCTCAGGTTGAGGTTGAGTTTGCCCCCACGATGCGGTCGAGTTGCGAATTGAATTCTGCTAGTCCGTTAATTCTTTGGTTGGCAGTTGCCGACAATTCAGCGGCCACTTGCTCGCGAAAACCTGGCTTCTGCTCGGCAATTCGATTAACCAGTCGGCGCAGGCATTCCGTCAGACCAGCAATGTAGACAGGTCGCGAAGGTCTGGCCGTAACGGTGACGGTCGCATCCGCATAATCAAATCCCTGCAGAGTTGGATCAAGAAAAGTGTAGTCGTCTCCCACCTCAACCCGCGCTTGCTGAAACTCGTCCGGGAAATTCGCACCGGCATTCAGCACCGCCCGCTCGACCGCTGCGATAAGTTCACTACTGAGCTCGAGGAGATTGTGCGACTCAGGCTTTTTCGGAGCCTCATTCTGTGCCGCAATACCGACGCCAGGCAAATCAGCTATAGGAGCCGACTCGTTCGTTTCGGGAGTCGCTGAAACGGCTGCCGGTTTGTAAAGTGTAATCGACCCACCTGCTTCACGGGCTCGGACCAACAGGCGTTCAAGTGCGGCCGAACCTTGTGCCTCCCTACCGCTCGAGAGGTCGCGCTCGATGACCTGTGGTTCTTCTGAGCCACGAAGAAATACGTCGGCCTCATAATCTTTCAGAGCGACGTGTAGCTGGCCGGAAATCCCCTGCTCACGAAGGTAACGAATAAGAGCAGCCAGGCTTACGTATGATGTGTTGAGGGTATCGAAACTGATCGCAGAGTTCACGCGTTTGAAACTAGATCAGGAAGGAGAAAGTTTCAAGGGGTCATCCGGCTTTAGGTCTTGGGTCTTCACTCCGATGCCGATGAAAAGCCCACCCCGTAGGAGTGCCATGTTTATAGCCTCAAGACGCCGATGAAAAGCACTCCTGTAGGAGTGCGATGTTTATAGCCCAAGCTACCGACGGGCAGCGCACTCCGGTGGGAGTGCCATGTTGATTGTTTCGGGACATAGATAAACTTGAACCAAACATGCCACTCCTAGCGGAGTGGGGATTTCAGTCATAGCCGGGGCTATAAACATGTCACTCCTACCGGAGTGAACGCCCGGACGCAGACCGCTGGTCAAAGAGCCACCGAAAACGAAAACCCAAAAACCTAAAACCTAAAACCAAAGACCAAAGACCAGCACAAACCACGAAGAACAAACGCACCTCAAGCCCCTTTTTTCTCTTTCCCTTTTCCGGCCTTCCATGCCAAACTCCGCAAGCATTTCCTTTCTTCCCAAACGGTCTCAACGATTTTTAGATTCCAGTCCGGAGGCGACACCTTTGCTTCGAGGAATTTTTCGTACCAAGAACCTTGACGACATTCTGGCTTCTCTAACTGACGAGAAACACACACTCAAGAGAAGTTTGGGTGCTTTCAGCGTGACCTTGCTCGGTATCGGAGCAATTATCGGCGCCGGCATCTTCGCTACGGTCGGTACCGCGGCGGCGGGCGATGCGTCGCGCCCTGGCGCCGGACCTTCGCTGATGCTTTCTTTTTGCATCACCGCGATCGTCTGTGCTTTTACCGCTCTGTGCTACGCCGAGATGGCGGCAATGGTCCCGATCTCGGGTTCGGCCTACACCTATTCTTACGCCACCCTCGGTGAATTAGTCGCCTGGATTATCGGCTGGGATCTGATACTGGAATACGCAATCGGCAACGTCGCAGTCGCCATCAGTTGGGCCAACTATTTCCGATCGCTGCTCGAGAGTGTCGGGATCAATATTCCCGCGTGGCTGGCTACTGACTTTCGTACCGCGCGGAAAATTCCCGGCCTCCTGGAAAGTGCGCCCCACATTCTTGGGGTGCCGATAGTTTTTAACTTACTCGCGTTTGGCATCGTCGCCTTGATCACCATCGTGCTGGTTTGGGGTATCAAAGAGTCGGCCCAGTTCAACGCGGTGATGGTAGGTATCAAGATCCTGGTGCTGTTGTTCTTCATTGTCGTAGCACTCTACTTTGTGTCGCCGGGCAACATGGTGCCTAACTGGCATCCGTTTCAACCCAATGGGTGGTCTGGAACACTCGCCGGAGCGGCGGTAGTCTTCTTTGCCTATATTGGGTTTGACGCGGTTTCGACTGTGGCTGAAGAAACACGAGATCCGGCTCGAGATCTGCCGGTCGGCATTATTGCGTCACTGATCATCTGCACAATTTTCTACATTGTAGTGGCGGCAGTGTTCACCGGGCTGATTCCCTACAACGAACTCGTCCGGCGCTTAGCAACTGAGCAGGCTGAACCGTTGACAATGGCTTTGCAGCATGTGGCGCCGGGAGCGAAGTGGGCCACTGGTATCGTAGCTTTTGGTTCTGTAGTAGCGCATACGGCGGTGCTTCTGGTGTTTCAACTGGGCCAACCGCGAATCTTCTTTTCGATGGCGCGCGATGGTCTGTTACCACCAGTCTTTGCCAACGTCCACCCGCGCTTCAAAACTCCTCACGTCACGACAATCCTTACCGGTGTTGTTGTTGGCGGATTCTCGGCGGTGATGAGTATCGACGAGATGGTCGACCTAACGAACATCGGAACACTCTTCGCATTTGTCCTTGTTTGTGTCGGTATCACAATTCTTCGTTACAAGGAACCGAATCGTCCGCGGCCATTCAAGGTACCGTTGGGCGCCTGGTTGTTACCGACGGCCGGCGCGATCTCCTGTTTGTTCCTGGTGTACTACCTGCCGCCGACTTCCTGGTGGCGGTTTGTAGCCTGGTTGTTGATTGGACTCTCGGTCTATTTGTCGTACGGCTACGCCAAGAGCGAGTTAGGACGCAAGGTGGGGCGGGCGTCAACCACCCCGGGTTGGTTGATGCTGATGGGATTTGGGTCGTTACTGCTGGCGATTGGAATACTCGCGATACCACATCACGAGGGGCTGAGTGCACTTTCGGCAGACCTGTCTGCAGGGAACAGTCGGACGGTCATTGCGTCGGGAATGATCGTTGTTGGGCTGGCGCTAGGGCTCCTTGGCGCAATCATTGGAAGCACGCGGAAAGAGGCTCGGTAGAAGCAGCCACGCAGTACAGGGAGCGGAGCGACCTGGTCCTCGGCGCCCTCGCACTAGGATGGGATGTGTGTATACGGCAAGGACCAGGTCGCTCCGCTCCCTGTACTGCGTGGCTCCCAAGCCGGTGGAACCTGAACTGAAACCTATTTTCGGAGCGTCCAGTTTTGGAAGCAGAAGATTAGGAATTGGTTAAACGGTCTCGTAGAATCAACATCACATGAACGCACTTCCAATCATTATCGGCGCACTTTGCGTTATCGCCATTTCCTATCGCTACTACTCCGCCTTCATCGCCGCCAAAGTACTCGCGCTCGACGACAACCGCCCCGTCCCTTCGCAGACGATGTACGACGGGCACAACTACTACCCGACAAACAAGTGGGTCCTCTTCGGTCATCACTTCGCCGCGATCTCCGGCGCCGGTCCCTTGATTGGTCCGGTGCTGGCGGCCCAGTTTGGTTTTCTACCCGGACTGTTGTGGTTAGTAATCGGTGTCTGCCTGGGCGGTGCAGTTCACGACTTCATGATTCTCGCCGGCAGCGTCCGCCGCAAGGGTAAGTCGTTGGCCGAGATGGCGCGCACGGAGATCAGCCCGCTGTCCGGTTTTGTGGCCGGAATTGCCATTCTCTTCATTGTTGTAATTGCCCTCGCCGGGCTCGGCTTAGTGGTTGTGAATGCGCTGGCGGAATCACCGTGGGGAACTTTTACGGTCGGCTTTACGATTCCCCTGGCGCTCTTCATGGGGCTTTACATGTATCGTTTCCGCAAAGGGAAAATTGCTGAAGCGAGCATCATCGGCGTCGTCGGTCTATTGTTTGCTGTCTACCTTGGTGGTCGCATTGCCGACTCCTCGTTCGCCAACGCATTCACCCTTTCGCGAAACAGCTTGATAGTGATTATGGCCGGTTACGGCTTTATCGCTTCCGTGCTACCAGTTTGGATGCTGCTCTGCCCGCGTGACTATCTTTCGTCCTATCTGAAAATCGGCACCATCGCCTTTTTGATACTCGGTGTCATCCTGGTTCATCCGAATTTGAACATGCCGGCGTTGACACCTTTTACCGCCGGCGGTGGACCAGTAATTCCCGGCAAGCTTTATCCCTTCGTCTTCATAACGATCGCTTGTGGCGCCATCTCAGGTTTTCATGCCCTGGTCTCGTCTGGTACGACGCCAAAGATGATCGCGAAAGAGACCGATGCGCGCATGATCGGCTACGGCGGCATGTTGATGGAAGGTGTGGTTGGGGTAGTAGCACTGATTGCTGCGACCTCCCTCTTTCCCGGTGATTACTTTGCCATCAACACAGTTCAAGGCACTGACGCGCAGAAAGCTGCCTATGTGCGGATGGTCGATTCTCACAGCGGTGAAGGTTTCAACTTGCAACCGCAGGAGATCGATCGACTGCAACAGGAATCAGGCGAAAGGAATCTGCGCGGTCGTACCGGAGGCGCGGTTACACTGGCTATCGGCATCGCGAAAATTTTCGACGGCATCCCGGGCCTGCGGGGCTTCATGAAGTACTGGTATCACTTCGCGATCATGTTTGAAGCGCTCTTCATTCTCACCACGATCGACACCGGTACCCGCGTCGCCCGCTTCTTGATGGGAGAATTCGGCGGGCGTTTCTATCGGAAACTGGAAGAACCCAACTGGCTGCCCGGCTCCGTGGTGACCTCTGCCTTAGTAGTTGCAGCCTGGGCGGCATTTATCTGGTCAGGATCGATCTCCACTATTTGGCCGATGTTCGGCATTGCCAATCAGTTGTTGGCGGCCGTAGCGTTGTGCGTGGCCACCACGATGGTGATCAACTCGGGACGTGCAAAGTATTGTTGGGTAACGATATTACCGTTGGCCTTTGTGAGCAGTACCACTTTGGTGGCTGGTTGGAAGTCGATAACAGACATTTTCTGGCCGCTGGCACAAAAGCCCGAAACCGCTACGCAGGGCTACATAAACACGGGTTTGACGGCCATTATCATGTTTGCGGCCGTGGTCATTATGGTCGATTCGGTGCGCAGGTGGCTGCGCACCAGAAAAGGTCCCGAGCCTGTCGGAGAATTGGCTGAAGCTGGCGCGACCTAGAAATAGTAGGACTTATTTGGCCCTGTAGGATTTATTTGACCCGATTGTTCCCAGTTGCCTCATTTACTGAAATCCCTCCCCCGCAATTGGACAGTTTCGCGGAAAATCGGCAATAATACCCGCTTTCGTTGGCACCCCCTGTCGGCTTCATGACACAGCGGCACGGGTCTGGCACATCTAGCAGCAAGCGCGGGCGTTAATTCTCGCCATTAATTTTCGACGAATCGGAAAGGAAATATCTCCAAGTGGAACTATCGCTGATCTCATTTATCAGCCTGCTGTTTGTTTGTTCGGCAGGGCTTATCTTTAAGAACCGGCTAGGCTCGGTTTCGTCTCATTTCAGACGCGGCCTCATCGCTCTGGCGGCGACTTTCTCGGTCATCGCTTTCGCGGTCCCCACCTTTGCCCAGTCGCACCAGGGCGGCGAAGCAAGTTTGGAGCTACCGGATCTTTCTAAGGTAACGTTTCTGAATGGAATCACCGGTCACAATCTACTTCTGATTGGTATTGTGATTTGCCTACTCGGTCTCGGCTTCGGTCTGGCGATCTACATGAATCTCCAGAAACTGCCGGTACATCGGGCGATGCGGGAAATCTCGGAACTGATTTACGAGACCTGCAAGACTTACCTGGTCACCCAGGGCAAATTCATTCTGATTCTCGAAGCCTTCATCGCCGTAATCATCGTGCTCTACTTCGGCGTACTGTCGGGCATGGAGATTTCCCGGGTGCTGATCATCCTGGCGTTTTCGCTGGTAGGAATTGCCGGTAGTTACGCCGTCGCCTGGTTTGGTATTCGAGTCAACACTTTTGCTAACTCCCGCACCGCCTTCGCCAGTCTTGAGGGTAAGCCCTTTCCGCTTTACGCAATTCCGTTAAAAGCCGGCATGAGCATTGGCATGATGTTGATCAGTACTGAACTGCTGATCATGCTCTGCATCCTGTTGTTCATCCCCCCTAGCTACGCCGGACCATGCTTCATCGGGTTTGCCATCGGTGAATCACTGGGCGCAGCCGCCCTTCGTATCGCCGGTGGTATCTTCACGAAGATTGCCGACATCGGCTCTGACCTGATGAAAATCGTCTTCAAGATCAAAGAAGACGACGCACGTAACCCTGGCGTGATCGCTGACTGCACAGGGGATAATGCTGGCGATTCCGTCGGCCCTAGCGCAGACGGTTTTGAGACCTATGGGG
>DATFRK010000544.1:0-13120 GCA_035263325.1 Pyrinomonadaceae bacterium
AAACCCGCAGCAAAGGCAGGTCGGGACGACCACTCATTCCCTCTTCGCGAATTCGCTGCTCCACGCCTTCACGAGCCGCAGCAATCGCGTGCATGCTCGACACCGACGCTGTGTCGTAAATGATCCCGAGCATCCCCGGATCGAGTCCCATCATTTGCCGCAACCAATCAAGGGTCACTTCTTCAAGCTCCGTCGAGGCTGGTGATGTGCGCCACAACATGGCCTTGTTATCGAAGGCCGCACTCAACAGTTCGCCGAAAATACCCGGGCTCGAGGTTGAGGTAGCGAAGTAGGCAAAAAACGACGGATGACTCCAGTTCGTCAGGGCAGGAACGATGAGTCGATCGAGGTCGGCCAGGATCTGGTCCATCGACTCCCCGCGCTCGGGCGGGGCCGCTGGAAGTTGTGCTTTGAGATCACCAGGCTCGATTTGGGCGAGCACCGGGAGATCATCGATACGCTCAAAGTAGTCGGCAATCCAATCGATAAGAGTGTGGCCGATGCGCCGAAACTCTTCCCGGTCCATGTCACCCAATTTGGGCGCAACAGTTGGTGTGGGTATCTCTGGTTTACTCACGGGGCGATATCTTACAGGCTGGCCTCTCAATAGAGAACCGGGAGCGGTTGCGACCGGAAGAAAAGCTTGGTGCTTGGTGCTTGGTGCTTTGTACTTTGTCCTTTGCTTTCTTCTTTGTGGCTCAACCCTACTAGCTACTGACCTCGGCCTCACCTGACTGCTGGAGCATCTGATACAAAGGAACAAAGAACAAAGTACCAAGTACAAAGTACAAGGCAGAAAGTACCAATCACAAAGCTTTGGAGTTACGAAAATTCGGAAACGCGGACTCGGCCCCTTTTCTGGACACATTGGGCGAAATCGGTATAATGCGCGCACCCGCTCGTTTCACGGTTTTTACCCGCTCCCAGCGCAGCGGCTGCAGTAGACAATTCACTCTCGTCAGACAGCAAGAAAAGCTCGATCTCGTAGATAAAAACAGGAGCCCGGAGAAAACTATGGCCGATGAGGCTTTAGGCGCAGCAAAAGCGCAGACTGGATTCATTCGTGGTCTTGGCTTGCTCGATTCGACCATGATTGTCGCAGGGTCGATGATCGGCTCGGGAATCTTCATCGTTTCCGGTGGGATTTCAAAACAGGTTGGGGCGCCCGGTTGGCTGCTCGTTGTGTGGATCGTCACCGGATTACTTACTGTGATTGGCGCACTGTCCTACGGAGAGCTGGCCGCCATGATGCCCAAGGCCGGCGGCCAATACATATACCTTCGTGAGGCCTTCTCTCCGCTCTGGGGATTCCTTTACGGCTGGACGCTATTCCTGGTCATTCAAACAGGCACCATTGCCGCCGTTGCTGTCGGCTTTGCCAGATTTATGGGTGTGCTGGTGCCCTGGGTTGACGAAGAAAGTTACATCATCCGTCCGATTCATGTGGGCAATAGTTACGCGGTGTCCCTATCAACCGCCCAGGTTATCGGCTTGCTCTTGATCGTACTGTTGACTTTCATGAACACCCGCGGCCTGAAGCTCGGTAAGCTGGTCCAAAATACTTTCACTATCACTAAGATTGGGGCTCTCATCGCTCTCATTGTTCTGGGCTTGCTGATTGGTCGCAATTCGGCGGCAATGAGTGCGAATTTTGGCAACTTCTGGGGCAGGCGTGGTCCACTCGAGGATTTCGGCGGGGGCCTGACCGCCTTGAGCGCGTTTGGACTTTTTGTTGGAATTTGCGTGGCCCAAACAGGCTCGCTGTTTTCGGCTGACGCCTGGAATAACATCACTTTCACCGCCGGCGAAGTGAAGGAACCAAAACGCAATATCCCACTATCGCTCGCGTTCGGTACCGGGCTGGTGATCGCGCTCTACTTGCTCGCCAACGTTGCTTATCTTGTCACTTTGCCCTTCGACAAGATTCAAGGCGCAGCCCGGGTAGCAACCGACACTGTCAACGTGATCTCGCCAGGTCGCGGCACGCTGATCATGGCGATCGGCATCATGATCTCTACCTTTGGTTGTAACAATGGTTTGATTCTCGCCGGTGCTCGAGCTTACTACGCAATGGCTCGCGACGGCTTGTTCTTCAAAGCAGTCGGCAAACTCAACGACAAGCGGGTTCCGCTATGGGGCTTGGTCGTTCAGGGTATTTGGGCTTCGGTGTTGATCCTTCCCCGCACGATAAAGCATGACGCCGCCGGTAATGTTACTTACGGAAATCTTTACGGGAATCTTCTTGACTATGTAATCTCCGCCGCCCTTATCTTTTACATCCTGACGATCGCTGGAATCTTTCGCCTGCGCCAAACTCGTCCCGACGCGGAACGTCCCTACAAGGCATTCGGTTATCCAGTCGTACCGGCGCTTTATATGATTGGCGCCTCAGTCATATTGATCGTCCTTTTTGTGTATCAAACAGCTACCACCTGGCCAGGCTTGATCATCGTACTCACCGGCATTCCAATCTATTTCGTTTGGCGCAAGCTGGGGACCCCCATGGAGTACCCGACTGGCGCCCTGGCTGAAGAAGAGGCTTGATTGGGGCGAGACAGACATTCGGGTCAGCCGCTCGTATAATCTAAGCTAAATCCGCGACCGCGACAGGGCTCGTACCTGTACCAAAATAACTTTAGAGAGGGAAATGAATGGCTAGCAACTTATTCGCGATTAAGCCCCTGGACATGTTACTCGCAGAGGCGAAGGGTGAAAACCGCTTGCGTCGGATTCTCGGACCGACCCAACTCACTGCCCTGGGGGTGGGAGCAATCATCGGCACCGGAATCTTTATTCTGACCGGGGTAGCGGCGCACGATCGTACCGGTCCCGCGCTCATGCTCTCCTTTGTGTTAGCGGGTTTCGCCTGCGTTTTTGCTGCTCTCTGCTATGCGGAATTCGCCTCGATGGTACCTGTCGCCGGCTCCGCCTACACTTACGCCTACGCCACGCTGGGCGAATTATTTGCCTGGATCATCGGCTGGGACCTGGTGCTCGAGTACGCCGTCGGTTCTGCGACAGTGGCCCACGGCTGGTCAGCGCACTTCCAGGAATTCATTCCCATCTTCCACGAGGGACTGGCATTTATCCCGGCAAAGTTGCCGGCGGCGTTTCACACCGCTCCGTTCAACTATTGCGTCAGCGTGAGTGCAAACTGTCCCCGTACAGGCTTTGTGCCTACCGGCTCTTACTTTGATCTGCCTGCGGTACTGATCACGTTCATCCTCACGATCATCCTCGTCAAGGGAATTAGAGAGAGCGCCACCTTTAACGCAATAATGGTCGCAGTTAAATTGGTCATTGTGTTGATGGTCATCGGCATTGGCATCTTCCTGATCAACACGGCCAATTGGCATCCCTTTGCGCCCTACGGCTACACGGGCGTTAGCTTTTTCGGCAACACGCTGTTCGGCCAAACTGCAGCGGGTGGCGAGCCACTGGGAATGTTTGCCGGTGCGGCCATCATCTTCTTCGCGTACATCGGCTTCGACTCGGTTTCAGTGCACTCCGAAGAAGCCAAGAATCCTGCCAAGGATGTACCGATCGGGATTATTGCCTCGCTCATAATTTGCACCGTTCTTTACATCCTCGTCTCGGCAGTGCTGACGGGAATGGTGCCGTACAAGGAAATCAACATCGATGCTCCGGTGGTGGACGCCTTCCGTCGCGCTGGTTACACCTGGATGCAGTATCTGGTTGCAGCCGGCGCCATGACCGGTATCACTTCAGTGCTGCTGGTGATGATGCTGAGTCAGCCACGCGTGATGTTGGCGCTTGCCCGAGACGGCCTGGTACCCAAGGGCTTCTTCGGCGACATTCACCCGAAGTTTCGCACGCCCTGGAAATCAACCATCCTGACGGGCATCTTCGTGGCCGCCATGGCTGGATTCATTCCCTTGAGCATCCTGGCCGAAATGACCAGTATCGGAACTCTGTTCGCTTTCGTCATTGTTTGCGGAGCAGTGTTGGTAATGCGTAGAACTAATCCGCACGCTGAGCGGCCTTTCCGGGCTCCCCTGGTGCCGCTGGTTCCGATTCTAGGTATTTTGACTTGTTTGCTCTTGATGTTTTCTCTGCCGGCTGAGAACTGGTACCGGCTTATTGGTTGGTTAATCGTCGGCCTGGCGATCTATTTCTTGTACGGTCGCCGCCACAGTGTGATGGCGCAACAGCGGCACTTACCACACGAGTTGTCGACTCACGGGCTCACTGGAGCCCCGGTGGGTGACCCGGATGCGCCCGCTACTTTCCCGATTAATCCCGTTGATTCCACGGTCAAAAGCGAGTAATAACTTGCCTTGCTTTATCAAGTGACGAGTTAGAAAAGGGGCTGAGCTAAGAAGTTCAGCCCCTATCACTTGTAATGAAAATGTCAGTCCTTCCGACAAACTCCAGTTTGTCGAGCGATCATAGGAAACCGATTTATCTGGGCGGTCGAAGCAATACCAGTATCGCTGCCCTTGCCCTCCTAATCTTCGCCCTCCTCGCACTCGCAGGCTCCTGCAGGCGACCAAGTTCTGAAACTGCAAGCGATCGCAGTCCCATCGAGATTGGCTTCTTCGGCGACCTCTCTGGCCCGACTTTCAACTTTGGCGAGTCGGCCAAGAATGGCGTGCTGATGGCAGCTGATCAGATCAATCAAACGGGTGGAGTTAAAGGACGAAAGATCGATCTGGTGATCGAAGACGATCGCGGCATGCCGGAAGTCGCCGCCAAGCTCGCGGGCAAGTTGATCGACGAAGACAAGGTGGTCGCGATCATTGCCGGCGGCACGTCGGGCAACAGCCGAGCGGCAGCGCCAAAAGCACAATCCGCGCGAATACCATTGATCTCACCTTCATCAACTGATCCTGCTGTCACCCAGGTGGGCGACTTCATCTTTCGCGTCTGCTTCGTTGATGCCTTCCAGGCTGAGGTGATGGCCAGGTTCGCTTTCAATACCTTGAACGCAAGAAAAGCGGCCATAGTCTTTGATTTCAATTCACCCTACGGGCGCGGACTGACCGATTATTTTGAACTCAGCTTTGCCAAGCTCGGCGGCCAGATTGTCGCCAAGCAATCGTATACGCAGGGTGATGCAGACTTCCGCGGTCAGTTGAGCACCATTAAGGCAGCCGGGCCGGACGTCATTTATATTCCCGGTTACTACGGTGATGTCGCGATAATTGCTAAGCAGGCAAGACAGGGGGGCCTGGACCAACCATTGCTCGGCGGCGACGGCTGGGATGCTCCGGAGCTATGGCAACTGGGGGGCGATGCCTTGAACGGATCGTTTATCTCGAGTCACTTTTCGGCGGACGATCCGTCCCCGGCCATCCAGCAGTTTGTACATGAGTACCGGCAACGCTACGGAAACTTGTTACCTGACGCGCATGCAGCTCTTGCTTACGACGCTCTGCACGTGCTGGCTGATGCTATCGAACGAGCGAATTCCACCGACCGTGAGAAGTTGCGGGCGGCGTTGGCGCAAACGAGAAACTTCCCGGGTGTGACGGGAATGATTAGCATTGATGCGAATCGAAACGCTGTGAAGCCGGCTGTCGTACTGAAGTTGCAAGACCTGAGGTTTATCTACCAGGAAACTATCCAACCGCAATCAGTGGCGGAAGCGCCATCACCGAGTCCTTCCCCGAGCCCCAAGAAGAAGCGCTAACAACCAGTCATCCGCAGATTACACAGAATACGCAGATTAGGTCTTATTGAGTTGCAGACTAATAGGACGCCAATCCCTTTAAAAATAATCTGTGTAATCTGCGGACCTACTACTTCAATGACGCCCGGGCTGCTTTGAGTGCGTCAGCCACTCGTTCAGGAGCAGTGCCACCTATTTGCGACTTGGCTCGCAACGTCTGCGACAACGATAGCGCTTCGTAAACATCTTCACTGAAGCTGGGCGAAAAGCTCTGCAATTCCGTTAAACTCAAGCGCTCGATTTCTCCACCCAACTCAATCGCCCGCATCACGATCCTGCCTACAACCTCATGCGCCTCACGAAATGGCATTCCCTTGCGCACCAGGTAGTCGGCCAATTCCGTAGCGTTCATGTAGCCACCACTGGCCGCCAGCTGAGTCCGATCTTTATCGACCCCCAGGTTCCGCAGCACTGTAGCAGTGACCTGCAAACAAGCTGTCACCGTATCAAACGCGTCAAAGACGGCCTCCTTGTCTTCCTGCATGTCCTTGTTGTACGCGAGCGGCAGCCCCTTCAACATGGTGAGCAGAGCCTGCAAATCACCAAAGACTCGCCCGGCCTTGCCCCTGACTAACTCCATCGAGTCAGGATTCTTCTTTTGCGGCATCAAGCTGGACCCGGTGGCAATCGCGTCACCCAGCACAAAGAAACCAAACTCAGTTGTCGAGTAAAGAATGACGTCTTCGGCCAGGCGGGATAGATGGACCATGATCAACGAACAGGCGGCGAGAAACTCCACCGCGAAGTCACGATCACTTACGGCATCAAGACTGTTGCGGGAAACGCTATCGAAGCCGAGTTCACGGGCAAGCAACTCGCGGTCAACCGGAAACGAACTCCCGGCCAACGCCGCGGAACCAAGCGGCAACACATTGACCCGCCGCCGCACATCGATTAATCGTTCCCGATCGCGCGCCAGCATCTCAAAATAAGCGAGACACCAATGGGCCAACAGCACTGGCTGCGCTCGTTGCAAGTGGGTATATCCAGGGATGACGACCTCATGGTTGGCCTCGGCAAAATCCAACAACGACTCCTGGCTAAGACGAAGAGTAGCAATCAGATCGTCGATTGCCTGACGCAACCACAGACGAAAGTCCGTGGCCACTTGATCGTTGCGACTTCTGCCGGTGTGTAGCTTGCGCCCGACATCACCAGTCAACTCCACCAGGCGGGCCTCGACGAACGAGTGCACATCTTCGGCGGCCGAGCCATTGAAATAGGTTTCGCTGGCCTTGCCCTTCGCCAGGATCATCTGCAGCGAAGTTTCGAGTTTCGCGGCTTCCTGCGGGGTGATAACAGCGGCGGCCGCAAGTGCTTTGGCGTACGCCAGACTGCCAACGATGTCAGCTTCAAACAGCCGCCGGTCGAAACTAAAAGAGTTGTTGAATGCCGTGAAACCCGGGTCAGCCTTGTCCTTGAAGCGCCCGCCCCATAGATTTTTCGAGTCCGCCATCAGGCCTTTCCTTCTGTCTTAAGCAAAATTCCCTACGAAAATTGACGTCCAACCAACTTCCATGCTAGTTTATGCATCTATGCACTGATTATGCAAGTTCTTTGCATGAATAGTGTCTGAACGATGTGATGCAAAAGCAGGAACGCCAGCAAAAGATACTGAGTTTGATCCAGGCCCAAGCTATTGGCACCCAGGAGGATTTGCGCGCCCTACTGGAGCACGCAGGCGTTCCGGCTACTCAGTCCAGTGTCTCGCGAGATCTGGAAGAATTGGGTGTCGTCAAGCAGCACGGCCGCTACACGCTGCCGCGCGCAAACAATGGGGCGGCCGCCCGTGGGCTGCTGAGTTTAGATCAGGCTGGTGAAAGCCTGGTAATAGTTCGAACGGTACCCGGGCTGGCGTCAGCCGTAGCGGTAGAGATCGATGCGGCTGCGATCCCGGAAATCGTTGGCACCATCGCCGGCGAAGACACGATCTTTGTCGCGGTACGAGAACCGAAGGCCCAAAGAGTAGCGATGAAGAAGATTGTGGAACTCTTTCAATTAAATCGTGCTTAGTGAGTTGTTCTTTGCACGCCAGTCGTGAGCCTTTTCTGGAAAGATAGAAGACTAAGGGCAAAGAACAAAGCACGAAGTACAAAGATCAAAACAGGAAACGAAGAGATTAGATGACTAATAAGATTAACAAGATCGTACTCGCGTATTCAGGTGGACTCGACACCTCAGTAATGCTGCGCTGGCTGAAAGATAACTATAACTGTGAAGTCGTTTGTTTTTGCGCCGACGTTGGTCAAGGCGCTGAACTCTCCGGTCTCGACGAGAAGGCCAAGGCTACCGGCGCGTCGAAGCTTTATATCGAAGATCTGCGCGAAGAGTTTGTCCGCGACTATGTCTGGACGGCAGTAAAGGCTAATGCAGTTTATGAAGGTGTCTACCTGATGGGCACTTCACTCGCGCGACCGGTGATCGCCAAGCGCCAGATTGAGATTGCCCGCCAGGAAGGCGCGGACGCAGTGGCCCATGGCGCGACCGGCAAAGGCAACGACCAGGTGCGCTTTGAGTTGACTTACTACGCCCTGCAACCGGACATAAAAGTGATCGCTCCCTGGCGCGAGTGGGAATTCAAGGGACGCCTGGATTTGATGGCTTATGCCAAACAACATGACATTCCCGTGACCGCTACGGCAGAGAAGCCCTACTCAACCGACGCCAACCTGATGCACATCTCGTATGAAGGCGGCATTCTGGAAGATCCCTGGGCCGAACCGCCGGAGCACATTTTTCAACTCACCAAATCTCCTGAAACCGCCACGCCGGAAGCGGAATACATTGAACTGTCGTTTGCCAAAGGAGAACCGGTCGCTATCAACGGTAAGCAGCTAAATCCAGTCGCAATGCTGGAGACGTTAAATGGCTTGGGCGGCAAACACGGGGTGGGGCGCGTTGACCTGGTCGAGAATCGTTTTGTGGGCATGAAGTCACGCGGTGTCTACGAAACGCCCGGCGTCACCATCCTGCACGCGGCGCACCGTGCGCTCGAGTCAATCACGCTCGATCGCGAGGTAATGCACCTGCGCGACAGCCTCGGAGTGAAATTCGCCGAGAGTGTCTACTACGGTTTCTGGTTTGCACCTGAGTTTACCTTGATGCGCAAGCTGATCGACGAGACGCAAACCAAAGTTACCGGAGACGTCAGACTCAAACTCTATCGCGGCAATGTCACAGTGGTGGGCAGACGTTCGCCTTATTCACTGTACGACGAAAAGATCGCGACCTTTGAAGCAGACACGGTCTACAACCAGCGCGACGCCGAAGGCTTCATCAAACTAAACGCGTTGCGCCTGCGACTCGGTGGAAAGTGAGGAGAAAAACGACGATGCCTAACGACATAGCGGTCAAGATCCTGGAAGTCGACAAGATCGGCTCAGCCACATCCCCACTCCAACTGGCAAAAACGGTTGGCGTGGTGAACTCCTGCGCTCAACCCCGGGCGGGAGACGTCGTCGCGGTGCGCGCGCTCACAGACAGCGCCACTTACAACATGCTCGAGTTGCCCACCGGCCGGCTCGCGAAGATCAACCCGGGCGACTTATTGCTCGGTGTGCTCGGTAAACGTCGGGCACTGAAAGGGTTTGTGGGCGATGTTCCGGCGAGCGTCCAGTCTGGCGATCAGTTACACCTACTCAACATGGGTGGGGTCATCGGCTGCTGCACTGGTCACCACTCGAGTTTGGGTGACGCGATCAAGGTCGAGGTTATCGGTCTGGTCTGTGATGAGCAGGGTCAGGTGCAGAATATCGCCGCTGCAGCGCTACCGTCGCGCACTGAATTAGGCGAAACCGCGCCAATCGTCATGATTGCCGGCACCAGCATGAATAGCGGCAAGACGTACGCCGCCACGGAATTGATCAAACAAGCGACCCGCAGTGGTCTAAAGGTTGCGGCGGCCAAGTTATCGGGCGTCGCTTGCCTGCGGGACACTTTGAACATGACCGATCACGGCGCCGTCGCCACGGCGAGTTTTCTGGATTGTGGTCTACCCTCTACCGTGGAGGTGGGCGACCTGGCGCCGGTTGCCAAAGCCATCATTGCGCGGCTCAACGAAGTCGGTCCCGATTTGATAGTGATCGAGTTGGGTGACGGGATCCTGGGTGGCTATTCAGTGGAAACCGTTTTTGGAGATAGCGAACTGCGCGAAGCAACCGCTGCCCTCGTCTTTTGCGCATCCGACTAAGTTGGAGCATGGGGCGGCATTGAGTTGATGAAACGACGCGGTGTGGCTATCGACGTAATCTCGGGTTCTGTGACTGACTCGGCTATGGGAGAGGATTACATTAAGAATCAGTTCAACGTGCCGGCCGCGAATGCACGCCGTGAGGGCGCTCAGTTGTTTGCGCTCATCCTGGCAAAGATCGAGTCTGTGCGCGCTAAGGTGGCGGCCTAATTTTCTCTTCTGCGCTTCAGGCCAATGATGGCGATCACCAGAAACGCCAGGGCGATAAAAAGGAACGCTCGCCGGCCGCTGCTAATCCCGATGGCGAAGAAAGCGGTGGCCAAGGTGACAAAGACGAAGAAGGGTTTTCGCATTAGCTAGTAACCTCGTGACGTTTGCTTGAAAAAGTCAAGAAATGATGAAGCTGTAACATTGATACGCGATTATAGCGCGACCGGTTCAGAAAAAACGGGTGGAAAGAAAGATGACCAGCAATAAGATTCGAGTTGGTATTTTTGGGGGCTCAGGCTACGGCGGTGCGGAATTGCTGCGGCTCCTGTTATTCCACCCAAATGTCGAAATCGTCTTTGTCACCGCCAACGAACATGCCGGCAAACCGGTTAGTGATGTTCATCGCAATCTTGCTGGTCTAACCAGCTTGAGTTTCATCAAGGCTGCAGACGATCAGCCGCAGTTGGCGGGAGTCGATTGCGTCTTCCTTGGCTTACCACACGGGCAGGCAATGGAAGTGGTACCGAACCTACCCGCAAACATCAAGGCCATCGATCTATCGGGCGATTTTCGGCTGCGTGACAAAGAGGCTTTCGAGACACACTACAAGAAGACACATACCGCGATGGACTCCCAGGCCGAATTTGTCTATGGACTGACAGAGACAAATCGGGACGCAATTAAGAATGCGCGGTTGATTGCCAACCCGGGTTGTTTCGCCACCGCCACCCTGCTTGGTTTGGCGCCGTTGGTGGCCAGCGACATGATTACCGGGCGAGTCATTGTTGACGCCAAAACCGGCTCATCCGGATCCGGAGCGAAAGCTGCTGCCAACACTCACCACCCGCAACGAATGACTTCATTCTACGCGTACAAGCCTTTCACTCATCAACATGTGCCCGAAATTGAGCAGGAACTTAGACACGTCGGCGATTGGACCAGTGAACTTGTTTTTATGACCCACTCCCTGCCGGTTGCGCGCGGCATCTTTGCTTCAATTTACGTGGAAACCAAACGCTCGCTGACTGAGGAGACTCTCAAGGAAACTTTTGCCCGATTCTACGACGGATCATTTTTCATCCGCCTGGTACAAGGCTCGCCGGACATCAACTGGGTGAAGACGACAAATTTTTGCGATATCGGTTTTGCGACCCGTGGCACTCAAGTCGTGGTCTTTTCCGCGATCGATAACCTGGTCAAGGGCGCCGCGGGCCAGGCCGTGCAGAATATGAATCTAATGTTTGGGCTCGCAGAAACAACCGCACTCATGCTGGTGGGCACAAACCCGTAGCCATAAACTATGAGCTTTCAACCAGCGCCAATAAAGTCGACCATTGAATTGGCTGATCTTGAAAAGATCGATATTCGTGCCGGCACCATACTGGCGGTGGACGAAGTGGAAGGCTCCGACAAGTTGTTGCGGCTGACCGTGTCTTTCGGTGATCATCAGCGCACAATCCTGGCGGGGATGAAGCAGGAAAGAGCCAATCCTAAGGAGATCGAAGGCAAGCAGGCTTTGTTTGTCGTCAACCTGCCGCCTAAGAAAATGCGGGGCCATGTCTCGGAAGGAATGTTGTTCGACATTGGTTACGCGGATGGAATTACCCCAGTATTAGCCATTACAGAAAATCAAATACCGGATGGAGCCAGAGCAGGATGACGTTTGACCTCGCTGTATCATTTGCCGAAATTGCTGAAAGTGAAGAACACTTTCAGCTCGCTACTTACAAAAAGATGGCGATCGCGGCTGAACGCGGCGAGGGCGTGTGGGTCTACACTAACGACAAACAAAAGTATCTCGACCTGTATGGCGGTCATGCTGTCGCCGGCACCGGACATTGTCATCCGCATGTCGTGAAAGCCATTCGCGAACAAGCCGAGAAACTTCTCTTCTATTCCAATCTCGTCTATTCCGAAACCCGGGCCCGGGCAGCGGAGAGGTTGGTAACCATTTCACCCGAGCCATTAGCGAAGGCCTTCTTCTGCAATTCTGGAACGGAGGCTAATGAGAACGCGATGCGCCTGGCCCGCATGTACACGGGTCGCGAGCGTGTCATCACCTTCTCAGGAGGATTTCATGGGCGCACCGCTGATGCCATCAGCGCAACGTTCCTGGGCAAGTATCGGGAGATTGGCAAACCGAACGTCCCGGGTCACATCGAGGCCCAGTTTGGCGATATCGAGTCGGTGCGTGCCGTGGCTGATGATTCAATTGCCGCCGTCATGCTCGAGCCCATCCAGTCAATGGCCGGCGTGCGCACGGCGCCTCCGTCTTTCTTTCGCGAACTCCGCCACCTGTGTGATGAACGGGGCATCGTCCTGATATTCGACGAAGTGCAGACTGGTATTGGTCGCACCGGGGAATGGTTCTTTGCCGGCAGCGCGGCTGCCGACGGTGTAGTACCGGAAATAGTTAGCCTCGCAAAATCGCTAGGCAGCGGCGTTCCAGTGGGAGCGTGCCTGGTTACCGATCAGATCGCCTCGCGCATCAAGGAGAACGATCTCGGTACTACTTTTGGTGGAGGAATGTTGGCAATGGCCGCCGTCACGGCCACTCTCGAGGCAATTGAAAACGATGGAATGCTGGAGAATGTAACAGCCGGCGAGCGCTATTTGAGAGAAGCGCTGCGTGACATAGAGCAAGTAGTGAACGTGCACGGTCTCGGTTACCTGTTGGGAATTGAGTTCGCGGCCAAGGCTGCCCCGATTCACAAAGCCCTGCTCGACAGTAAGATCATTACGGGCACTTCCAGTCAGCCTAACGTGCTCAGGTTGTTGCCGCCACTTTGTCTGAGGGCCGAAGAGATTGATCTGTTCGTCGCCGGGCTCCGAGCTGCATTGCATGAACTTCCTTAGCACTTTCGACAAGTCGCGCGAGGAGCTCGATCAATTGATCGACTCCGCCATGCGTTTCAAAAGTGGCAATGACGACTCCAAGCCGCTAACGGGTAAATCTATCGCTCTGGTTTTTTTCAATCCGAGCTTGCGTACGCGGGCTTCGATGCAAGTGGGTATCTACGAGCTCGGGG
>DATFRK010000545.1:0-8594 GCA_035263325.1 Pyrinomonadaceae bacterium
ATTTGTTTGCGAATCGTCGCCACTCGACCCTGGATGCCCTTACGGTCGCCACCGCCCTCAACAATTGTCGTGTTTTCTTTATCGACAATGACCCGCTTGGCAGTGCCGAGGTCGGAGACTTGAACGTTTTCCAGTTTGATACCCAACTCTTCGGTAATAACTCGGCCACCCGTGAGGGTTGCAAGGTCTTCCAGAATTGCCTTACGACGATCGCCAAACGCCGGCGCCTTCACCGCGCAAACTTTGATAGTGCCGCGCAACCGGTTCACTACCAGGGTTGCGAGGGCATCACCTTCAATATCTTCAGCAACGATCAAAAGCGCGCGGCCCGCGCCGACGGTCTGTTCCAGCAGTGGCAAAAGATCGCGCATCGCGGAAATCTTTTTTTCGTGCAGCAGAATGAGTGGTTCATCAAGCACCGCCTCCATCCGATCTGCATTGGTAATGAAATAAGGTGACAGGTAGCCGCGATCGAATTGCATTCCCTCGACAATCTCGAGTTCGGTTTGCAGGGTTTTCGATTCCTCAACTGTTACCACGCCGTCTTTTCCCACCTGTTCCATCGCTTCGGAAATTAACTGGCCGATCTCTCGATCATTATTGGCAGAAACCGTGGCGACGTTCGTCAGTTCTTCTTTGCCCTTTACTTTCTTGGACATTCGCTCCAACTCCGCCACGACTTGCTCTGTGGCCAGTTGGATGCCGCGCTGCAGTGACATTGGATTGGCGCCGGCGGCGACATTCTTCACTCCCTCGCGAAAGATCGCCTGGGCCAAAACTGTCGCGGTAGTAGTCCCGTCACCCGCTTTATCATTGGTCTTGACGGCGACTTCGCGCACCATCTGCGCGCCCATGTTCTGATATTTATCTTTTAACTCGATTTCCTTGGCGACAGTTACGCCATCCTTCGTAATCACGGGGGCACCAAATTTTTTCCCCAGGATAACGTTGCGACCACGTGGTCCAAGCGTCACACGCACTGCATTCGCCAGGGTGTCAACTCCTTGGAGCATCGCGCTGCGCGCTTCCTCTCTAAACTTCAGTTCTTTCGCCGCCACTAGTGTTATCTCCTTTGTGAGAATTCAGTAACGATAGTGCTTAATCTATTCTGACGCCTGTCTGGCATGCCCAGTCGAACGGCCGACTTTGACGCGCGCAGGACGCAACAAGCGGTCGCCCATCTTAAACCCGCGACCATACTCGCCTACGACCTTCCCGTCCAGCTCTGGTGTGGTCTCCGCAGTATCGACGGCCTCATGCATTTCCGGATCGAACGGTTCGCCGACAGACTTTACCGGCTCGACTCCCGCGTTGGCCAGCGCATTTTCAAAGCTGGTAGCGATACCGCGAATACCTTTTAATACCGCGTCTCGAGGAGCGTCACCGGCGGCCGCGTCAATCGCGCGGTACAGATCGTCCATCATCGGCAGCAACGAGCTGATAAAGCGTGCCTTCTCGGCGGTAGCGCGTTCATCGGCGCTCTTGTTTAGACGCTGCCTTGTTTCGTCCGTCTCCCGTTGCAGCTGCTGGCGCAGTTGATCAAATCTACCTTGCACTTCCTGCACCAGTTTTTCCGCCGCGAGGGTGCGGGCTTCCAATTCTTCAACATAGCTTGGTTTGAGATTTGGTTGCTCAAACTCCGTACCGGTTGGTTCCTCGCTGTCTTGATCGAGGTATACACGCCGGCGATCCGTCACTCGCACTGCGCCATCTCGATCTTCCTGCTGGTTACCCGCTTGCTGCAGTCTTTTATCTTTCATCCTGGCCCCTTCTGTTTCTATTTACGAGATCTCCTCACGTTCAGACCGCGGCCGCCGCCCGGTCGGTTGAAAGTTCGAGTGCATCTCCCTTGGCCGTGACTTTGACTGTTTGGCCGGGCAGGATTTCACCTTGCAGTAACTTCACTGCGAGTGGATTCTGAATCAGCGTTTGAATGGCCCGCTTCAAAGGCCGCGCGCCATAACTGGGATCGTAACCCTCACGCATAATCAGTTCCCTGGCAGACTCATCTAGCACCAGCGAGATACCTCGTTCATGCAACATGTCGCGCAGGCGCGTGAGCTGAACATCGATAATCTTCCCAATCTGTTCCTGCGACAACTGATGGAAGATGACCACATCATCGATACGATTTAGAAACTCAGGTTTGAAATGCAGCTGTAACTCCTGCGCGACAGCCTCCCGCACCTGTTTCTCGTCACCTTCCGCCGCCTGGATTTCACGCGAACCGAGATTCGAGGTCATGATGAGCACAGTGTTCTTGAAGTCAACTGTGCGACCTTTTGAATCGGTCAGTCTACCGTCATCCAGGATCTGCAGCAGCACATTAAAGACATCTGAATGTGCTTTCTCAATTTCGTCGAAAAGGACCACCGAATAAGGACGTCGTCTGACAGCCTCGGTAAGTTGGCCACCTTCCTCGTAGCCAACATAGCCGGGAGGGGCGCCGATCATTCGCGCAACCGCATGCTTCTCCATGTACTCGGACATGTCGAGCCTGACCATCGCGCGTTCATCATCAAACAGGAATTCGGCCAGGGCGCGCGCAGTCTCAGTTTTACCGACACCCGTGGGCCCGAGAAAGATAAATGACCCGATGGGACGATTGGGATCCTGCAAGCCGGCCCGAGCCCGGCGCACGGCATTGGAGACTGCGGTCAAGGCTTCTTCCTGACCAATCACCCGTTGGCTCAGCCGTCCCTCCATGGTCACCAACTTTTGCATTTCACCTTCCAACATCTTGGAAACGGGAATGCCGGTCCACTTGGCGACCACTTCCGCCACGTCTTCTTCGTCAACCTCTTCTTTCAACATCACGCCGTCTTGCTGAAAGGTGGCGAGCTTGTCCTGCTCAACCTTGAGTCGACTTTCTAACTCTGGAATCTTTCCGTACTGGATCTCTGAGGCCCGGCCAAGGTCACCGGCATTGCGTGCCTGATCGAGTTGCAGTTTCAACTGCTCCAACTCGGCCTTGGCAGTCCGCATGTGATCAATTGCTTCCTTTTCCGACTGCCACTTCGCCTTCATTCCGGAAGACGTTTCTTTCAAATCGGCAATGCGCTGTTCGATCTCTCTTAGACGCGCCTTGGATTTTTCATCCTCTTCTCGCTGCAACGCCTGCCGTTCGATTTCCAGTTGAATAGTCTCGCGCTCCAGTTGATCGATCTCCTGGGGCAGGGAATCAATCTCAATGCGCAGGCGCGAGGCAGCTTCATCAATCAAATCGATTGCCTTGTCGGGCAAAAAGCGGTCAGTGATGTAACGATTCGACAGGGTTGCGGCCGCGACGATCGCTGAATCCTTGATTCTGACGCCGTGATGAACTTCGTATCGTTCCTTCAATCCGCGGAGAATGGCGATGGTATCTTCAACAGTCGGTTCACCCACGTAGATCTGTTGGAAGCGTCGTTCGAGAGCGGCGTCCTTTTCGATGTGCTTCTTGTATTCGTTGAGGGTGGTCGCGCCAACGCAGCGTAATTCGCCGCGGGCCAGCGCCGGCTTTAGCATGTTTGACGCGTCGATCGCGCCCTCTGCAGCGCCCGCGCCCACGAGGGTGTGCAACTCATCGATGAAGAGAATGATCTGGCCTTGCGCGTTCTCGATCTCTTTCAACACTGCCTTGAGACGATCTTCGAATTCGCCTCGATACTTGGCGCCTGCCAGCATTGAACCGAGGTCGAGACCAACCAGGCGCTTGTTGCGGAGAGTTTCTGGTACGTCGCCGGAGACAATGCGTTGCGCCAAACCCTCGACAATGGCTGTTTTGCCAACGCCTGGCTCGCCAATCAGGACCGGATTGTTCTTCGTGCGGCGCGAAAGTACCTGGATGGTGCGGCGGATTTCATCGTCACGACCAATCACCGGGTCAAGTTTTCCGCGCCGGGCCAGGTCCGTCAGGTCACGCGCGTACTTGGAAAGCGCCTGGTAGTTCTGTTCTGCATTTTGATCGGTGATGCGTGAGCCACCGCGCATCTGCTCGATGACTTTAAGTAGGTCATCCTTCTTGACTCCGTGTTGCCGGAGAATCTTTCCCGCCTCACCCTCTTTCTCGTCAACCAGCGCTACCAGCAAATGCTCGGTCGAAATAAACTCGTCCTGCATTGAGTCGGCCTGCTTTTGCGCCGCCGTGAATATCTGACTCAAACGTGGGCTGAAGTACTGCTGTCCGCCTTGCACTCGCGGGAATCGAGACACCGCCGCCTGGACATCGTTCAGCACTACGGCAACGTTGGTGCCTAACTTGCCCAGGATGGGTCGCACAGTCCCTTCAGGCTGTTCCAGCATGGCCACTAGCAAATGCTCAGGTTCGACTTGCTGGTGTTGTTTCCCTTCAGCAAGTTCTATCGCCTCCCTGATCGCTTCCTGGCCGCGCAGTGTGAACTTATCTAAATTCATGGTCTTGCATTACCTGCTCTCAAAAACCTTTGCGGGCGGGCCCTACCAGTCTATTACAAGCGGCGAGCCCGCCCCGCAATTATCCCTCAGCAACAGCTTAACGGCCGCCAGTAGCCTCTTTACTCTTTTCGGCCTTGGCTTCTTTGTCGATTGCTTTGGTAGTACCGCTGCCTTTGACTTCAATGCGCCGAGACTTGGTCTCTTCGCGTTTCGGCAAAGTCACGCGCAGGACTCCATTGTTGTACTCGGCAGTTGCGCCTTCCCCGCTCACGCTCTGCGGGAGGGTGAAAGAACGAGTGAAGGAACCGTACGAACGTTCAACGCGATGGTAATTGTCCGTATCGTCCGTCTTCTCGAATCGCCGTTCACCCTTTAGCGTGATGACATTGTTCTCGACTGAAAGGTCGAAATCTTCCTGCTTCATTCCAGGTAGTTCCGCCTCTAACACAATCTGGTCTTTGTTCTCATAGATATCGACACTGGGATTCCAGGCCCCGCGGCCAATACCCTCGTCCCCGAACGTGCGGAGATTGGTGGAGAACAACCGGTTGACTTCTTCTTGCAAAGTTCTCAGATCACGAAACGGGTCGTATCGAACTATCGGCATAAATACTTCCTCCTATTTATTCCTTCCTTGTTTACCCAGCTCGGCCCAACCTCTTGAGTTTCGATCAATCTTGGGGTTCTTGGTTAGCTGAGCGTGTGGTCATAATAAAGGTTGAGTGTGGAGCTGTCAAGTCTAGCATAAAGCCATTTAAATCTGTGGATTTACAAAAGGTTTTAGCCATAAGCTGAGCGTCTGAGAGTTGAGTTTCTCATGTCTGGAGGAGCAAAGCTCAAAGGTCGTTGGGGAAGCTTGCGGGGTTACGAGAGACCGAAAAAGCGCTTAATCGCTGACAGAATGCCGGCCGATTCGTCGTGAGGAGTGGCGGCGGCGTCGGTTTGGACGGCGAGGCCGCGTCGTCTTTCGGCCATGACGAAGCTGAGAGACTCAACCAGATCAGGGTTCGCATCAAACACGGTTTTCATCGCGGCATGGCCAATTTCGAGCACTTCTGTCTCTTCCAGGGCCACCACGTTAGCGGTCCTTGGCTCACCAGTGAAGAGAGCCATCTCGCCAAAAAAGTCGCCCTCGTTAAGCGTGGCAACTGTTCGCGGGCGACCATTCTCATTTACCTGGACCCGCACTCGCCCGTTATGAACCACGAACATTGAGGAGCCCGGTTCGCCGGCCCGGATAACAATTTCTCCCGGTGCGAACACGTGCCGTACCGCTGCCTGGGCCAACATTCCCGTCTCTTCCACCGAAAGAGGCGCGAAGATGTCCACGGCTGAAAGTCTTTCCACCAGTGCTCCACCATCCTCTTCGCGGGGCACGCCTTTCCGTTCAACGTGGACTGTGCGCGTCGGGAAGGAGAAGTTAAGACCCGCGCGTTTGAAGGCATACCAGATTCTTTGCCGGATCAATGCATCTGTATCGTTGTACTTCGCGTAGTCTTCCAGCCAGTACTTCAATTCATACTCGACCCCGCTGTCACCGAGATTTCTAATCCGAACAATAGGCGTCACTTTGTGCGAAACATTCTCCGCTTCCCTTACGGCTTCGCGAACGACATGAATTGTCTTAGCCGGTGAGTCGGAATAGAGCGTGCTGAAATAGACCAGGCGAGCGTTCACATTTTCACGCGCACAGACTTCGATCGGCTCTTTGGCGGCGGAACTGTTGTTGATCAGCACGACGTGATTCTGAAAGGTGCGGATCTTTATTGCGCGCCAGGTGATCTCCTCCACCACTCCGGTGTGTTTGTTGGCGCCGACAGTAATGACGTCGCCAACTTGAAAGGGACGATCGGCCTGGAGTGAAATGCCGGCAAAAAAATTGCCCAGCGTGTCCTGTAAAGCCAAACCGAGAATCACGCCGAAGATAGCGGAAGTCGTGAACAGGGAACCAAGTGGCGCATCCGGAAATTCAAAGCTGAAAATTATGAAGAAGATGATGGCAAAGGCGACAATCGAGAAGACGTTCTGGGCCAGCGTGGGTGCTTCAAATCCCTGTCTTAAGCGGAAGAGAAAACTGAACAGAGTATTTAGAACCCGTACCGCCAGGTAGCCAAGAATTGCCAGCAACAAGAGATGAATAACGGCGATTATTCTTGGTGGACCTCCGCTCAGGCCATCTGCATGCACCCTTATCAAGAAGTGATAGAGCGACGAATTAGTGGATTCTGATGAGGGTAGCAGTCCCAGCAGTAGCAGGGTGATGATTGCTACGACGATGGAAGCGATGAGTTTGTTTTTTGAACCTTTGCGCTTCACGGGTTTTGGGAGCTGTCTGCGAAGAGCGGTTTAAAGCGAATAACCTTTTATCACCGATTGATCTGGTTGGCGAGAGCAAACTTAGGCAATCAGAACTGGATAATTCCCGGGAAGATAGTTACCAGCAGATAAAGGAGAGATATCGCAGTCACCAGGATCGCAGTCAACCAGGCTACTGCGTTATATAAAGGACCATTGACATGATCGCCCATCAATTCCCGATTGTTAACCAGCCTTAACACCGCGAACAGAACTATGGGCAATAGCAGCCCATTAATTACCTGGGTCACCAGCAGGACACGAAACAACGGCAAGTTTGGGATAACCGCAATTGCCGCACCTACAGCGACGAGAAAAGTGAACGTCCCGAGGAAGATCGGTGCTTCGCGAAAACTGCGCGACACACCCTTTTCAAATCCCAGCGCTTCGCTAATTGAATAGGCCGTCGCCAAGGGCAGAACTCCCGCGGCCAGCATCGAAGCGCCAAACAGACCGACGCCAAAGAGCACTTCGGCGTACTTGCCAGCCAGGGGCCGTAGCGCGCTGGCTGCATCTGCCGCACCAGTGATATGAATGCCGAATCGGTTCAGGGTGGCGGCAGTGGAAACAATGATGAAGAAAATGACCAAAGTCCCAAACAGCGTTCCTACCCACACGTCAGTCTTTACTTCACCGTATTGTTCAGCAGTGAGTCCTTTTTCCACCACTGCCGATTGTACGTAGACCTGCATGTAAGGCGAGATCGTTGTACCGACCACCGCGACAAAGGTGAAGAGGAACGCCTGTTCGATGTGAAAAGTGGGCTTCACTAACCCAACTCCCACCGCACTCCAATCAGGTCGGGCCAGGAAGGCAGAAATGATGTAACCGAGAAAGACCAGCGACATTAATAAGAATGCTCGTTCGACCCGCTGGTAGGAACCTTTCACCACCAGCCACCAGATGAGGATGGCGGCAAAAGGGACAGACACATAACGGTAAATGCCAAACAGTTCGGTAGCAGCGGCGATGCCCACAAACTCGGAAACAGTCACACCAGCATTGGCAATCAACAGCGCCAACATTACTAGCGCGGTCCAGCGAACGCCAAACCGTTCCCGGATTAGATCGGCCAGACCCTTACCAGTGACTGCGCCCATGCGGGCGCACATCTCCTGGACTATTCCCAGGCTGATGGTAATTGGAATAAGGACCCAGAGGAGGCTGTAACCAAACTCAGCGCCTACCGAAGCGTAAGTGGCAATCCCGCCCGCATCGTTACCGGCATTCGCCGCAATCATTCCCGGACCAAGAATGGCGAGATAGGCGAGCAGACGTTTGCGCCGCGCCATGGTGCGTCGGACACCATGCGCACCGCGTCGCATCAAGCGACGGCCGGCAGCCCGAACTGCGGCGCGTGATTCTGCCACTTGGAGGTTCTCCGTCCTTCATAGATAGCGGATGATGCGTGGAAAGCTTCCGCAACCTTGTTTGTTCCGCACTAACCAAAGATTCGCGGCAGATGCTGGCGCCAATCCTTTGGCAGCAGGATCTCCATCGCGTCGTCTACGGTGATAATTCCCAATATGTCGCCGCCATCATCAATAACCGGCAGCGCGAGCAAGTTGTATTCAGCAATTCTCTGCGCCACTTCTTTCGCCGGTTCATCCGGCTCAGCCCTTTGAAACTCTGTCCGCATTACGTCTTCGAGCGGCATCGACGGATCCGCCAGGATAAGACTGCGCAGCGCAATCACGCCCGACAGCCGCCATGAATCTTCTTCCTCAACAACGTAGAGGTAGTAGATCATGTTCGGCGTTTCTGCCATCTCGCGCAATCGCGCCAGGGCCTCACCGACAGTTAACTGTCGCGGCAGGGTGACAAACTCCGTCGTCATCAAGCCG
>DATFRK010000546.1:0-11311 GCA_035263325.1 Pyrinomonadaceae bacterium
CTGGTCTTGGAAACCGTAATTGCGAATCCCGGAGTTACATAACCAAACCGGTTCTTGCCACTAAACCAGTCGGCCACAAAGCTCACCTTGCCAGGCGCGAGTGGTTGTTCGTAGCCCACAATTGCACCGCTGGTGGTACCGCTGCCGTTAACGCGACCGAGCAAGCCGTAAGCTCCTCCTGTGAGCCTTGGTCCATGCGTACCCTTAACCTGCTTGCTCACCACGGTGTAGACCATGCCAAAGGTGTCAGTTCCTATTCGGTGTGTCGCCGGCAGGTAAAGAATTCCGCCGCCGGACACCGTCACCCCTTTCCCCTCGTTGTGATAGAACTGATGTTTGACGTTCGGCTGAAGCTCTACCGGTTGGTCCGGCGCCAGGGTGTCAGTGAAAGCTACGTTCAACCCAATCTCAGTCCCCTTCCCGATCCCGACAACTGCTCGTGGGACGTAGACCTGAAACCCGCCATCGCTGTGACTCTCGAAATGACTTAGAAAATCGAACTCGAGGTACACATGCTTTTTCGCCACCACATCCGTTGAAGGAATATTGAAAAGCGTCGACTGAGCAACTGCGCCGCCACACAAAGCAAACAGCGCAGTGAAAACAGCTAAAACTCCAAGGATTGATTTAACAAAGAACATGGCGTAATCTGCCTCCGTATCGTTCCCCAAGGGACGATCTCAAATGGCTCACCTGTCTCGCGCCCTCCAAAGCCAAGACAGGTGGGCCATACTACTGTTTAGGTAAGCCGCCTCGCGGTTCAGCATTCCCAGCAAGTGGGGCCAAGAGGCAGCAACGAGGTTTAAGGAATGGGCGACGCCGGCTCTTGAACGCTGCCCAGGGTTGCGGATACCGGCGCCATTGCCCGACCCCTGGTGTTTTGGTTTTGCATTCTCACTCTTGGAGTCCCTCTTCTGTCCTGGCTTGTTTGATTTGGCCAGTGGTCTCAACCGAGTCCGGCTGAGAACGATCAGCAAGCGAGTACAGAACTCAATCTTCACCGAAAGACTCAACAATCATCGTGCCGTTTTAATGATCCCCGCCCAATTGTTTGCGGTAAGTCTTTATCAACAAAGGCTTTTGCGACCCAATAACGGGCATTCTGGCGACGGCCCGGGCGCTCGATAGAGCGACAATCATGTGGGATTCTGGCTGGTCTTCTTACAATTATGTTGGCAAAACTGGCGTGTAGCCTCACAAAATCGCGGCAGGCGTTGCCTGCTGGCGTGAAAGCCGAAGTCCAGGAGGGGTGCGGGCAGACAGTGGGCCGATTACGTGAGTGATATTCAGCATTCTCAGCTAAAACCTAATCATTCTCGGTCATCCGATAAACCTACAGTTCTGTAGCTTTATCATCATGCGCTCACAATTGTGTAAGCCCTTGCAATGACTGATCTAACCCGTTTGATTTATGAGTTCATAAAACTTTTCACTTTGACGAGCAAAATTCAACGCTTCTAAGATGCGTTTTCTAGAACATTTCAGCACAACCAAGGCCCAGTTGGTTGGCTCATACTACTCATGGTTGCCGCCGAAGAGAACATCACAAAAACGCCTGAGTTACTTTCCCGAGAACGGCGCGAGGTGCGGAAGTTATCGACGCTCGTCGAAGTGGGACGCATCCTCGCCGAATCCACCGGTTTGAAAGCCAACCTTCCCCGAGTCCTCGAGACTCTTGGACGCCATCACGGAATGGTTCGAAGTTTCGTGATGATGCTCGATGTTGAGGACGACAGACTCCGCATTGAAGCGACGCACGGTATGAACCCCGACACGGCGAGGCGTGTGACCTACCGGCCGGGCGAAGGCGTAGTCGGCAGAGTATTGCAAAGCGCAAAGCCAGTCGTCGTCCCTCAGACGAGTCGCGAACCTTTACTGCTCAACCGGCTAAGAGCACAGGGAGAGAGCCTGGGCAGGAAAGAAATCAGTTTCATCTGCGTACCTATCTTGATAGATGGCAAGGCTGCGGGGGTTATCGGGGCCGACCTGGTTTACAAGCAGGAACGCGATTATGACCGGACAACCAAGTTTCTGAGTGTGGTCGCTTCGATGATTGCCCAGGCGCTGAAGGTCGAAAAGCAAGTGGAGGCCGACAAGAAGCGCTTGCTGGACGAAAATATTCACCTCAAACGTGAGTTGCGCGAGCGCTACGACTTTAGTCATATCGTCGGCAATTCAAATCCGATGCGCGAGGTGTACGAGCAGGTCACCCAGGTCGCGCGGACGACTACGACAGTGCTGCTGCGTGGCGAGTCAGGCACCGGTAAAGAGATGATCGCCCACGCAATCCATTACAACTCCTTGCGCGCGAGCAAGCCATTTGTGAAGGTTAGTTGTGCGGCGTTGCCCGAAACGCTGATTGAATCAGAGCTGTTTGGCTACGAGAAAGGAGCTTTTACCGGAGCTCAGTCGCGTAAGAAGGGTCGCTTCGAACTCGCTGACGGCGGCACTCTCTTCCTGGACGAGATTGGCGACCTCGATCTCTCAACGCAAATCAAACTGCTCCGAGTGCTACAGGAGCGAGAGTTTGAACGACTGGGAGGCACCGAAACAATCAAGGTCAACGTACGTTTGATTGTGGCCACGAATAAAGATCTTGAGGACGCCATCACACGCAAACAGTTTCGCGAAGATCTCTATTATCGCCTGAACGTATTTACCATCTTCATGCCGCCGTTAAGAGAACGAAAGCCGGATATCCTTTTGCTCGCCGAACATTTCGTGGAGAAGTTTGAACACGAGCACAGCAAACGTATTAAGCGCATTTCAACTCCGGCGATCGATATGCTCACCAGTTATCATTGGCCAGGCAACGTTCGTGAACTCGAGAACGTGATCGAGCGAGCGGTACTAGTTTGTGAGTCAAACGTCATCCACGGTCACCACTTGCCGCCAACCTTACAAACGGCTGAAGGCTCCGACACGGTGACACGACTCTCGTTAGCTTCGGCCATCGAGGCTTACGAGCGTGATTTGATCCTGGATGCACTGAAGACCTGTCGCGGGAATCGAGCAAAGGCGGCGAAGCTGCTAGACAGTACAGAACGAATCATCGGGTACAAGGTTAAGAAACACGGAATTAAGTGCGACCGCTTCCGGCCATAGACTGGTGCCTCACTTCCCTTCTCTTTGGAGTGCGCTGACTTGTCGGCGCTTTCACTCCGCCAAACTACAGATCATATTTATAGTGATCACAAAGCGGCGACCAGTCGACGCACTCCAAAATTGTTGCTGCGAACACCAATAGTGACAACAAAGTAGCGCGCGTAACACCAAGGTAAGAATAGATGACTAGTGTATCTGTACTGACTATGTAGCTATTGGCACGTAGAAATTGAAAAAGAGACCTCTGGCAATAGATTTGCTGAAAGCTTTTTGACTTTAAATGATTTGCTGACCAAGGAGAGCTAAGGGTGTCAAAGTTAAATGATGTGACTGGCCGACTCGCCATCGCTAATAAAGCAAAGGCGCGTGGCGGATCGGAAAGACGTGGGCAAGCCAAACACAGAGCCCAGACAACAACTCCGATCACTACCGCGCAGGAACTACTGCGAATAGTACGCGCTGCTCAACCGATTCCCCGTGTAGCGGTTGCGCGACGGCTGGGAGTCCACCGGCGGCGCATAACCGTGCTTGTCAAGCCGCTACTAAATTCGGGTGTGCTGCGGGAAGCAAGCCCTGAACCTTCCGGCGTCCGGGCGGTAGGCAGGCCGCCGATCGGATTGACGCTCAGAACTGACCACGACTTCCTGATCGGGGTCAACCTTGGCGTAAGCCTGACGCAAGTGGGGGTCGGAGACGCGAACGGAAAGATCCTCAGTGAAGAATCATTTCCTACCCCACAGGAACCAGCTTTGGCTCTCGCACAATTGCGCAGCTCGATTGAAAGGCAAGCCAGCAAGATTAACGATCGGAGTCTAGCGGCCATCGGCATTAGTGTTCCTGGCCCAACCGATATTGAAAATGGTCGGTTACTCTACGCGCCTCACTTGGGCTGGCGTGATGTTGCCGTGGCGGAAATGCTGCGTACGAAAGTACCGGTGCTCGTCGAAAACAATGCGACGGCCGCAGCCGTCTATGAAGCACAACGTCGTCGGGGACGGAGTGTGAATCGAACTTCAGGCGACTTCGTCCTGGTGCGAGCGGGTACGGGTATTGGCGTCGGACTCGTGCGCGAAGGCGAGATGTACCGGGGCACCAATAACGGTGACCTGGCAGGTGAGTTTGGACATATGACCATTGTCGCCGGAGGGAAATCCTGTCCCTGTGGCAACTTCGGGTGCTGGGAACGTTACGCTTCAGCTGCCAGTGCCGTGGAACTCTACAAAGGCAACAGCCCGCGGGTCACGCTGCGTTCGTCGCTGCGATTTATTGACGTCGTCTCCCGGGCATTTGCTGGAGAACGACGGGCCCAAATGACCCTGGAGCGAGTCGGCACTCACCTGGGAATTGGGATTGGCAATGTAATCTGTGGGGTAGGTATTCCTCACGTGGTCGTGAGCGGCGAACTGGTCCATGGATGGAAATTCATCGAGGGGCCTGCCAGGGCGGCGATCGGGATGTCGATGGCCGGTCGCCTATCAGACTGGTCGTTGGAACCTGGCGATTCACACGGCGCCGAACTTGGCGGGGCACTCGAAGTGGCCATCGAGCACTATCTCATCAGTCTTTTGAGGCGAAAGCGAGCGGCGGCCGCCTGAGATTGAGTCACCCTTTTCCGTTGGCCTGTTCTTTGAGAACTTTCAGAAAGGCGGAGGCTGCAGGCGAGAAGTTCGCGCCGCGTCGATGGGCTGCCCACAGTACCCGATTGTACGTGAGACCACGCACCGGTACGGTTGCGAGCACCCCACGTTCCAGCTCTTCGCGCACACACATGCGCGGCACAAAGGCCACGCCAACGCGTTTCTGCACGAACTTCTTAATGGTTTCAATGGTCGCCAGCTCCAGGGTGATATTCAGTGGGGTGTGCTGACGAGCAAACGCTTCAATGACCTTGAGCCGAGTGCCAGACTGGACGTTGTGAGCTACAAAGGATTCTGCGCCGAGATCCTTAATCTTCAATGAGGGGCGGCCGGCCAGGTGATGTTTCGGGCTCATGATAAGCACCAGTTCATCTTTCAGTACCGGAAATGCTTCAAGTTCTCGGTCGTCGGGCTCTGAGGCCATCAACGCAAAGTCGACATTCCGCTCCAGAACTTCACGTGGCAAACGATTTGACACCTGGCGAAAAATCTCGACCTTTACATTAGGGTGCTGCTGTCTGAATGCCAGTATGACCTCGGGCAGCAGGTAAAGGGACGTGCTCTCGTTCGCGCCAATCCGGACGCGACCGCGCTTCAGGGTTTGCAGTTCCGCGATGGCCTGCCCGACCTGGTCGCGCAACGACAGAATCCTTTGCGCATAGTCATAGACCACCTGGCCGGCATCAGTAAGAACCGGGGTTTTCTGCGTGCGATCCAGTAGGGGTAAGCCGATCTCCTCCTCCAAACGTCGCACCGCAATACTGACCGCCGGCTGCGTTCGGAACACGCGATCCGCGGCCTTCGAAAAGCTCTTTTCCTGCACTACCGTCAGAAAGTACTCAAGCTGGGCCATTTCCATAGCGTTAACCTATTTATCACACTCCTCGTCTGGGCTGGATGAATCAGATTTATTATTATCTTAAAAGAATAAATTGTACAAAGACAGGACCCGGCAGTAAAGTTAATTCTTGACGATTACCTGGCACAGTCGCGGGCCATCAACCAAGAAAGTTGATGGCCCGATTAGTCATCTGAAGCCAAGTCCACCGAAACAAGGTCGCAGCAAATGATAGCTGAGAAAATCATTCAAACAGCAAATCCCGGTCAGCAACAGGGCTCAGAGCCCACCCTGCCAACTGGTGCGCAAATACTCATTGAGGCGCTACTTTCCGAGGGTGTTGATACGATTTTTGGCTATCCGGGTGGCGCTGTCCTACACATTTACGATGAGTTGTGGCGCCGGCGAGATCGGCTGACCCATTACCTGGTGCGCCATGAACAAGGTGCGGTACACATGGCGGAAGGTTATGCTCGGGCCACCGGGCGAGTGGGCACGGCGCTGGTAACTTCCGGCCCCGGAGCCACGAACGCTGTTACCGGGATTGCCAATGCTTACATGGACTCGACGCCCATTGTGGTGATTACCGGCCAGGTGCCGAAACACCTAATAGGCACTGACGCGTTCCAGGAAGTTGACACGGTCGGCATCACCAGGCCCTGCGTCAAGCATAACTACCTGGTGCGAGAGGCCCGTGACCTGGGGGCGGTCGTGCGCGAGGCGTACCATCTCGCAAGGTCTGGTCGCCCGGGACCGGTTGTCATTGATATTCCGAAAGATATAACTGCCGCCAGAACTTCGTATTCCCGGCTGGATCATGTTGGTTTCCCCTTCTCCGAGGAAACGGTTGAGATCAATCAACGTGATATACGAGCCGCGCTTGAAGCAATGCTTAGCTCTGAGCGTCCGGTATTGTACGTGGGCGGTGGTATTGGGAATTCCAATGCGGCCGATCTGCTGCGTCTCTTTGCCGAAAAATTGCAGCTTCCTGTCTGCCCGACCTTGATGGGCCTGGGTGGATTCGTTTCCAGCCATCCGCTCTGTCTCGGCATGTTGGGAATGCATGGGACATATGCCGCGAACATGGCCGTCGCCGAAAGTGATTTGCTGATCGCGATGGGCGTGCGGTTTGACGACCGGGTTACCGGTAAACTTGCAACCTTCGCGCCGCACGCTCGCGTGATCCACGTGGATATCGACCCGGCGAACATCGGCAAGAACGTCTCGCCACATCTCGGCATTGCCGCGGACGCGAAACAGGCGCTCAGAGATTTTTTGGCGGCCGCTGATACGCGTGAGCCGGAGGCAATTCGTCACAGTATCGAAGGGCGCGAGAGTTGGTGGGATCTGATTCGCGAATGGCAACGATCGCAGCCTCTCAGGTTTGAAAGCTCGTCGGATCAAATCAAACCGCAGGCCTTGATACGTTCATTGCACAGGTTAACGAAAGGCGAAGCAATCATCACCACCGACGTCGGCCAGCACCAGATGTGGGTGGCTCAATTCTATCCGTTCTCCAGGACCCGGCAACTGATTACCAGCGGAGGCCTGGGAACTATGGGTTTTGGTCTGCCGGCGGCCATTGGCGCCCAACTGGCGTTTCGAGATCGGCAGGTCGTCGCGATTGTTGGTGACGGTGGTTTTCAGATGACAAACCAGGAATTGGCGACTGCTATTCAATACGACCTGCCAATTAAGGTCGTGATCATGAACAATCGCTACCTGGGGATGGTCCGGCAGTGGCAGGAAATGTTCTACGACCGCACCTATTCGGAAGTGGATCTTTCCGTAGCTCCAGATTTTGTGAAACTGGCAGAAGCGTATGGCGCCGGTGGCTTTCGCGCCGAGAAACCGGAAGAACTTGACGAGGTACTGGAAGCAGGTTTGAGCCACAAGGGCGTTGCGGTGATTGAGATCGTAGTGGCGAAAGAAGAAAACGTCTTTCCGATTGTTCCTGCCGGGGCCAGTTCGCGAGACATGATTGTGCAGACAGATGGAGTGTAGAGATTTTCGATGGGCGATTCTTGATTAGTCTCCCGAAATGAGAGGTCAATAGGTCATATAGGTCATATAGGTCCTATTAACTACCTTGAAGCTGCAGTCCCCGTCATTCGAAAATCGGCAATCAAAAAGCAAAAATCCCATGCGTCATACCTTATCAATAATTGTTGCGAATCAACCGGGAGAGCTATCGCGGATTGTTGGTTTGTTCAGCGCTCGAGGCTTCAATATCGAAACTCTGTCGGTTGGCGAAACGCTTGACGCACACTGGTCGCGCGTCACCATTGTAACCCGCGGCGATGACCGCACTATTCAACAAATTGTTAAGCAATGTGAGCGTCTGGCGCGAGTGCGCGAAGTACAGGATGTCACCACTAGACCGCACATTGAACGCGAGATGGCGTTGATTACGGTTGCTGCTAGATCTGGCTCGGAGCGCCAGGAAGTGCTGAGTCTCGTCGGTGTTTTTCGAGCCAAGGTGGTCGATATTTCCCACACTCAGTTAATCGTGGAGGCGTCCGGCACGAAAGAGAAAGTCGACACTTTCATCGATCTGCTTTCGCCCATCGGCATCACTGACATAACTCGCACCGGCCACATCGCTATTAACCGTCTGTCCGCCAGCACTCAGGAGACTTCAGAAGAGGAAGTCGAACTTGTGCCACAACTATGAAACAACACCTAGCCTTGGAGTGCGGGGACTCGTCACCGCTTTGTGATAACAGACCTCAGTTAACCGCGATCACAAAGCGATGACGAGTCCCTGCACTCCAAAGCTAGCGCCAGATGTTGTTTACACCGATGCAGGGAAACTGAAAGGAATCCGTATCAATGAAGATTTACTATGACAGGGATGCAAATCCGAATGACTTACGAGAAAAGCAGATCGCCATTATAGGGTATGGCAGCCAGGGCTTCGCCCAGGCCAACAACTTGAAGGATTCCGGTTGCAATGTGACCGTCGGCCTGAGAGAGGCAAGCCCTTCCTGGTCTAAAGCGGAAGAGGCCGGCTTGCGCGTACTGCCTGTCGCGCAGGCAGCGGCAGAAGCCGACATCGTCATGATGTTAGTGCCAGACGAATTGGCGCCAGATGTCTACGCCCGTGAAGTGGCGGAATCAATCACGCCAGGAAAATACCTCGCCTTCTCGCATGGATTTTCAATTCACTACAAGTTCATTCAACCGCCCGAGGATGCCAACGTGTTCATGGTCGCGCCGAAAGGGCCAGGACATCTCGTGCGCCATGAGTACCAGCGTGGCGCCGGTGTTCCCTGCTTGTTGGCCGTCAATCAGGATCCGACTGGCAACACCAAGGCCATTGGTCTGGCGTACGCATCAGCCATCGGTGGTGGACGGGCCGGGGTAATTGAGACAAGTTTCCGTGAGGAGACGGAAACAGATCTCTTTGGTGAGCAGGCCGTTTTGTGCGGCGGTTTGACTTCCCTTATCAAAGCCGGGTTCGAGACGCTCATTGAAGCAGGCTATTCGCCGGAGATGGCCTACTTTGAGTGCTTGCACGAAATGAAACTCATCGTCGACCTGATGTACGAAGGCGGCATCTCGGAGATGCGCTACTCAATCTCAAATACCGCTCAGTACGGGGATATGACGCGTGGTCCAGTGGTAATCAACGATGAAACTAAGCGTCGCATGCAAGGCCTGCTCAAGGAAATCCAGTCAGGCGCCTTTGCTCGCGACTGGATGAAGGAGAGCCGGAACGGACGGCGCCGCTTCCAGGAACTCGACAACGAAATGCGGGAACATCCAATTGAACGGGTCGGCTCTCGTTTACGGGAAATGATGCCCTGGTTGCGTGAGCGCCGGTTGGTTGATAAGTCAAAGAATTGAGGTAATCGAAATTGGTGCAGGAGTTTCGCAAAGCAGCAGATGCTCGCAGTCATGCCATCACCAAGGGAGTTGAACGGGCTCCAAACCGGGCCATGCTGCGAGCAGTCGGGTTTGATGACGATGATTTCCAGAAACCCATCATTGGCGTTGCCAACGGCTACAGCACCATCACTCCCTGCAATGCCGGACTGAACATGTTGGCCGTACGCGCCATGGCCGCGCTGAAGCACGCGCAGACCATGCCGCAAATGTTTGGCACGATCACGGTGAGCGATGGCATCTCGATGGGCACGGAAGGGATGAAATACTCCCTCGTCTCGCGTGAAGTGATTGCAGACTCGATCGAAACAGTTTGCCAGGCCCAGGCGGTCGACGGACTGCTCGCTGTCGGCGGCTGCGACAAGAATATGCCCGGCGCAATGATCGCCATCGCCCGGCTTAACATTCCCTCAATTTTTGTCTACGGCGGCACCATCAAGGCCGGAAACTATGAAGGTCGAGATCTAACGGTTGTTAGCGCGTTCGAGGCAGTGGGCCAATTCTGCGCCGGCAGAATTGACGAACACGAACTACAAGAAGTTGAGAAACGGGCCTGCCCCGGTGCTGGATCGTGTGGGGGCATGTACACCGCCAACACCATGTCGGCCGCAATTGAAACCATGGGCCTGGCCCTGCCCTACTCTTCGACAATGGCTGCAGTCGATGCCGAAACGGCAGAGAATGCCGCCAACTCCGGCCTGGCATTGGCAGAGGCGGTCCGAAAGCAAATCCTGCCGCGGCAACTGCTCACGCGTAAAGCTTTTGAAAATGCAATCGCGGTAGTGATGGCAGTTGGCGGTTCTACCAATGCAGTGTTGCACCTGCTGGCGATCGCTCATGCCGCAAAGGTGGACTTGACTCTCGATGATTTTGAAACAATTCGCCGGCGCGTGCCGTTGTTGTGTGATCTCAAACCTTCCGGACAATACGTCGCCACAGATCTGCACAAAGCTGGTGGCATTCCCCAGGTGATGAAGATGTTGTTATCGCGAGGCTTGTTACACGGTGATGCGCTCACGATAACCGGAAAGACAATTGCACAAGTGTTGGAGAGCGTTCCTGAGACTCCAGCCAGCGATCAGCCAGTCATCAAGTCGTGGGACCAGGCGCTCTATCCCGAAGGTCACCTGGCGATTCTGCGCGGGAACCTTGCCAACGAAGGTGCGGTCGCAAAGGTTTCCGGAGTAGTGCATCGAAGTATCACTGGTCCAGCGCGCGTCTTCGAATCTGAAGAACTGTGTCTCCAGGCGATTCTCGAGGGGAAGATAGTAGCAGGCGACGTCGTAGTGATCCGTTATGAAGGACCAAAGGGAGGTCCGGGCATGCGTGAGATGTTGGCGCCCACTTCAGCGATCATCGGCGCCGGTTTAGGCGACTCAGTTGGGTTGATCACTGATGGTCGCTTTTCCGGCGGCACGCATGGAATGGTAGTCGGTCACGTCGCCCCTGAGGCAGCAGTAGGTGGGACAATCGCCCTGGTCCAGGAAGGCGATTCGATTACGATCGACGCCGACGCCGGATTGTTGCAACTCAATGTTTCCAACTCCGAACTTGCACGTCGCCACGAACTTTGGCGCGTTCCACAGCGACGTTACACCAACGGAGTGCTAGCCAAGTACGCCAACCTAGTTAGTAGTGCCAGCCTTGGTGCAGTAACCGATCTTGGTTTAGCTTCCTAAGATCATCAAAAAGTCGGCGGTTCAGGCGGATTCATGATTTGAGTACGCCTGCGCCGTGATTTCTGAATGACACGTAGCACCAGGTTAGCCAGGAGAGAAAGCAGCAACAACTCGGTGATCAAGCTGATACTAAAAATCGTCGCCACACCGGCCAATCGCGGAGC